>JAAXXP010000126.1 GCA_013334435.1 Chlorobiaceae bacterium
AACCGCTCGACCCACTCGTATCCCGAATCGGCGACCGACTCCCGGATGTAGTCCTCAGCGGGCACCGCCAGCTGAATCCGTACCGGTATGGCGAGCTCCTCGCAGATTTCGAGAAACAGGATATCGCCCCCCGAAGCCGCTCCCGAGATGCCGACAAGCTGCATGCCATCGGCTTTCCGCTGCTCCTGCACCACCGCCTCGCGGATCATCGCCCTTGCCCTGGCTTCGCTTCCGGCGGGAAAACGCGGCTCCGTCCTTCCCGGAGCGTCGATACGGTGACCGGTAAAGAGAATGGCGCGCACCGGAACGGAAGCTTTTTCGGGTTCCGGCGCGGGACACCGGATGGCCTGCAGCACCGCTTCGGTCTTTTCGGGAAAGATCGAGAGATCGCGGAACAGCTCTATCTGTTTTATTGCCGATTCGCAGTAGAAGGGGCCGATGCGGGAAAGAAGCTGCTGATACTTCAGGGCGATGAATCCTGCATTTTCGCCGGTAAGAAACGAGTGGTCGGCCTCGCTGATCTGAAGCCAGACATCATCGCACCCGGCCTGCAGTCCTGCAGGCTCCTCCCGACTCGACTCCAGCGCGAGCCTGACCCCTGCGGCAAGAATGCCGCGATACTCCCGATACGCTTCGAGAGCATCGAGTGCTTCGTTTTCCCTCCTGAACTGCATGGTCCAGGTTTCGGGATGTTTTGCCGCAAGCTCAACAAGAATGGTGAGCATGGCAAGCGCGTTGAGCCCCGAGTAGTAGTGGTTCCGGTCTGCCGAAAAGCCTCTGCGGTACTTGTTGCAGGCGTCGCTCAGGCAGGACGAACAGAGGGCCCTCCGCTGCCGCTCCGCCATGTTCCCGACACTCTCCCACTCCCTGCGCCAGCGGGTTTTGGCATTCCTGCCCGAAAGGGAGTGCAGTTCGGCCAGCCGGTCGGCCGAAAGGCTCCGGTCCCGGTTGTGCAGTGCGCGCAGGACGGCCTGGTCGGCCAGGCAGGGCTCGCAAAGGCGGTCGTACACGGTAGCGAGCTCGCTGTTGGCCTGCACGTCCAGATCGTCATATTCGAGTACCGCATTCCAGGTGATCCGCGCGGCGCGCCACTCTTTCAGCAGCCGCTGGGATTCCCCGACAAGCCTGAGGGCGGCGCTTTTCCAGGGAATGCCGTCCAGTTCCGCCGCCATCAGCTCCAGCAGCACACCGTCGCGCCGCGACAGCGCCTGCTGGAGTGCTTCCTGAAAATCCGAAGGCACCAGATGCAACGGTGAAGAGCAGATATCCTGCAGATGAGGAAGCAGCAGGAACAGCGGGCTGTCCTTTTTCTTCGCCAGCCAGGTTTCGTGGAGAGCTACCGAGAGTTTGCCGCAGGAAGCCGAGGGGTCTGTTGCGTCGTACTGCAGGTACCGGTCGGTTTTCAGATCGAAAGGCACCTCGTCGGTTGTGGAGCAGCGGATCAGGAAGGTATGGCGGTTGCGCAGGGCATGGCGAATGCCGAGCTCGTAAAACACGTTCGCGTTGTGTATGGAGATATCGGCGATGACCAGATCGGCCAGAAGCAGCTCCTCGAACATGTCGGAACGGATATTGCCCTGTTCGACGATTTCTGCCGTCGTTCCGCCGGAAAACCCGAGATCGCGGAGCACCGGCATGATGAGTTCCCGTTCGACCCGGTCGAAGTCGATTCCCTTTTTTTCGCCGAAAGGACGGACAATGAAGGCATGCATGAAGGCAACCCCTTTTTTATTCGATAAAGCCCCCGAAATGGTCGAGTGAAACCTGTTCGGCGGCTTTCCTGCCGATCCGCCTCAGATTGTCGATCTGGGTTACGGCGTCGAGCTTCTGCACCTTTTCGGGATCGATGTCGTCGAGTCCCTCGCGGCAGAATGCTTCGCGGCACAAACTCGCGTTGTAGCGGGCGTAGAGGAAACGGCGGCCGAGATTTTCCGAGAGCGGAAGCCGGCGACCCTCCCGGTCCACCGGAATGAGATCGCCGATTTCGTTGTCGATAACCTCTCCATGCACACACCGTCCCAGATGCCGGCAGTTGATATCCTGATCGACCATGGCTCCGTACATCAGCGAGAGCGGTATACTCGATGCATTGGCAAGTATCCCCTGCTCCGGGTCGAATGAAAACTTCTCCACTCTCGGAGCCGCACCGGTGCCGATGGAAACCAGCTGCAGCATATCCTCCCCAACCGGCCATCCAAGCCGGTAGGCCGGCTCGGTAACCATCCGGTAGAGCAGGAATGCGGGGTTGTTGTAGGGCGTCATGCCCCCGTCGACGAACACGAAGGATTTCGAGGGGTCGGTCGTATCCCATCTGATGATTTCGGGAGGGAAAAACACGGGCGCGGCCGTGCTTGCGCGCACAATTTTCCAGAGCGGAATATGCAGGTTGCAGTCGGGACGCGAGGTGTCGTTGTATCTGGCCTGCGGGTTGCTGCTGATCGGCCAGGGGGAGTCCGTCGTCCGGTTGAGCGTGACGGCCAGAAAAAGGCACTGCAGGTCGTCGGGCCTGAGCGTCGTCTGTGCGCCGAAGGTCTTTTTCAGCAGCCTTTGCAGTGGATCGGCTTTGTAGAGGGAGTACCAGCGCTGCAGCAGAATTTTCCTGTCGAACATGGCCGGACCCGATTTTTCATAAAAATCGAGAAGCTCGTCGACCCTCATCCCCCTCGCTATGCCAGCCGCAATAATGGCTCCGGTACTGGTGCCGGCAACGTAGTCGAAATAGTCCGACAGCCTGAAAGCGGCCCCGCTGCCGGTCGCCTCCGCAAGCAGGCTCTCGATTTTTTTAAGGATTTCAAGGGTGACGACACCGCGGATACCCCCTCCGTCGAGAGCGAGCAGGCGATGTTTTCGCGGTTCGCTGCCCTCGAAACGACGGGCAAGTTTTCCCCAGACACTCAT
>JAAXXP010000127.1 GCA_013334435.1 Chlorobiaceae bacterium
GCTTTTCTCAGGGCGGTTATCTCCTTCTCCTCGACGCGTATGCTTTCGCGAAGGAAAAGAATGCCGTAGAAGATCTCCACCGTCTGGTAGGAGATGTCGCGCCGGGCGATATCGAGCGTATGGCTCGCGGCGTTTTTTCCTGCCCGGGCGATATCGACCTCGTTACCCCTCTTGCCGAAATCCAGCAGGGTCGCCTTTGCGGTGATTTTCGCCTCGTAGTTGTCGTTCGGCATGAACTGTATCGGCTCTCCTCCGCCGAAGCCCATTTCGGATACCGGGTCGATATAGCGGTAACCGGCGCTGGCCGTTATCTGCGGATAATAAGCGCTCTGCTGCTGCCGGATGCGGGCATCCGCGGCATTGACCTCCTCTGCTGCGGCTTTCAGCGACGGGTTGTGCTCCCTGGCCAGCCGTATGGTTTCTTCAAGCGTGAGCGGCCGGGCGGCACTCTCCCCGGCGGCTTCGAGCCGGAACGGAAGGGCGATCATCAGTGCCGCCGCGGCCATGCCGGTATATCGAATCAGCTTCTTCTTCATCGGTGCTTTTGTTTTCAAAATGGTTGCGCAGTCGCGCATTGCCGGCCGAGGCCGGATACTGCCCTGAGTTTTTTACAGGCAATTCATGTGCCGGAAATCGTGCGAAGGGTTGAAAACCTTCAGGAGCAATGCTGGCGGGGCCTTCCGGAGGAACCCTTTACCTTGCCCGTTTGTTTGTTTTCTGAAAAATTCAGAATATTCTGTATTTTGTGTTCCTGATTTTCAGGAATAGCCAGATCGAAACCAGGATACCGATGCCGATTGAGTCCATGCACGAAGCCAGTTCGCTGATGCAGTATATCAGCGATGCCGTAGGTTCGATCCGCGACCCGCAGGAGCTGTTCCGTACGGTGACCGACAAGCTTCGCCTCGTTTTCGAATTCGATTCGGCCGTCATTATCACCTTCGACCGCGACCGGCGACATATCAATGTGTTTTTCGAGATGCTGCGTTTCGAGCTTCCCGATACCGTCCAGCGCAAAAAGCGGCCGGTCGCGGGTTCGTGGATCGAGCCGCACCTCGGCGATACAGCCGTCTCGGTGATCTCCATAGAGGGTGAGATCAACCGCTATCCTGCTGATCTCCATGTTCCGGGTATGCTGTACGATCTCGGCCTGCGGCAGGTGGTGCTCTCGCCCCTTCGTTCCGGCGGCAAGGTGATCGGGTTTCTGAACTTCGTTTCGAAGCAGGAGAAAAACTGGTCGGATGGTGAAAAGGAGCTGCTTTCCACCCTCTCATCGCCCATTGCCGTGGCCGTCAGCAACGCCCTGGCCTATGAGGAGCTCCGGCAGCGCGAAGCCGAGACGGCCATGCAGCTTGCCGTGAACAATGCGCTGCTCACCATAAGGGACCGCAGCCGGATGATGCTTGCCGTCTGCGAGCAGATCGACCGGCTGGTTCCCTGCACCTTTCTCGGTATACGGGTCATGCAGAGCGACGGCGATTACCGGGTGTTCGATAATTTCATGCGGGAACCCGACGGAGGATTTTCGCCCATGCTCTCCTACGATCATCTCGGCGTATCGGATTTCAGGGAGATCGCCAGGGAGAGCTTTGCCCTCATCACCAGACCGGGCTGTTATTCCGGAGAGGATTTCGACCAGCTCTGCCGGCAGTACCGGCTTGTCGCACTCGTGCGCGACAGGCTCGGCGTCTGTTCGGTCATCAGCGCCGGGCTCTGGGAGTCTCCGGGAAGCCGTGCGGGCCTGATCATTTCCAATACATCGAGGGCTTTCGACGAGCACGATCTGCAGACGATCGGCATGATCGTGCCGCAGCTCTCGCTTGCGCTGCAGAACTACCTTGCCTACGAGGAGATCGACGAGCTGCGACGTCGCCTGGAGGGCGAGCGGACGCTGCTGATCGAGGAGATCACGGGTGCGCACGATTTCGAGGAGATTATCGGCCGGAGCGCTCCGCTTGCGGCGGTACTGCGCAGGGTAAGCCAGGTGGCCCCGACCGATGCGACCGTTCTCATCCAGGGTGAAACCGGTACGGGAAAGGAGCTGTTTGCCCGTGCCATTCACCATCTTTCTCCCCGACGGGACCGGATGATGGTCAAGGTGAACTGCGCCGCGCTTCCTGCGGCATTGATCGAGTCGGAGCTGTTCGGGCACGAGAAGGGGAGTTTTACCGGCGCGACGGAGCGCAGGATCGGCAAGTTCGAACTCGCATCCGGAGGCACGATTTTTCTCGACGAGATCGGCGAGCTGCCGCTGGAACTGCAGGCCAAGCTGCTCAGGGTGCTGCAGGAGCGAGAGCTGGAGCGGATCGGCGGCAGTCGGGTCATCGCGGTGGACGTCAGGGTGATCGCCGCCACGAACCGCGATCTCGAAGGCGAGGTCGCCGCGGGCCGCTTCCGCGAAGATCTCTACTTCAGGCTCAACGTGTTTCCGCTCGCCATTCCCTCCCTTCGGGAGCGCCGGGAAGATATCGCCCTGCTTGCCGCGCACTTCGCTGCGCGTTACGCTCGCGAATTCGGCCGTCCGCAGCTGCCCTTCCGCCAGAGCGATCTTCTGCGGCTCGAGGCCCGCGACTGGAAAGGCAATATCCGGGAACTCGCCCATATTGTCGAGCAGGCGGTGATCGTCTCCGAAGGGCCTTCACTCGATTTTTCCTCGATTCTCTCTCCGGAATCTGCCGCAGCGGCGTCGGGAGCTGTAGGACCGGTCAGGAGCATGCGCGATTTCGAGTCGGAGATGGTGCTGCTCGAGCGGGAGCTGATACTCGACGCACTGCAGCGCTCCGGAGGCCGGGTGAGCGGCGAGGGCGGTGCGGCCGAACGGCTCGGCATGCATCCGAAAACCCTCTACTCGCGCATCGACAAGCTGGGGCTGAAGAAAAAGTACGGGTAG
>JAAXXP010000065.1 GCA_013334435.1 Chlorobiaceae bacterium
TCGAAGGTCAACTGCTGGCCGGCAAGCGGATGGTTGGCGTCGAGCGTGACCTCCGTCTCCGACAGATCGACGATCATCACGATAGCCTGCTGCCCGTCGGCAAGACCGACCTGAAGCTGCTGGCCGATTTCGAGTTCCATATCGGCGGGAAAGCGTTCGCGAGCGACCGGCGTTACCAGTTCCGCGCTGTGCGGGCCGTATGCGTCATCCGGCTCTATTACCGTAGTGCGTACCTGACCGGGCTCCATGCCGAGCACGGCAATATCGAATCCGGGAATAACCTGCCCGCCCCCGATGGTGAACTGCAGCGGATCGCGGTTGGCCGACGTATCGAACATGGCGCCGTCGTCGAGCGTGCCGGTGTAGTGGACTTTTACGGTATCTCCCTGTTTGGCTTGAGCCATATGTACTCTCCTTTTAAAACAATGATCGAAATTTTTCATACGGTGCCGAACCATCACCGGTAGCTTTTGTAACAGCAATGCTCACGACAGCTTCAAAGCTATGGAAAAAAGAACAAAAAACACACCGGGAAAAACCCTCAGGCAATTTCGTCGATCCCCGCAGCAGATGCGCCCGCACCGCTCTGATCCATTTCCATGCGCATTTTCGGCAGACCGCCGGGATAGTCTTTTCCGATGAACGAGACAAGCTGCTCACGCACAAAACTCCGCAGCTCCCAGACATCGGCAGAATTCCTGCCGCTCACCAGCGCCCGGATCTCCACCGACTTGTCCGTCGTATTGGTCACGTGCATTTTCACCACCCTGCCGTCCCACAGCGGCGTCGAAGCCACAATCCGTTCGAGTTCCCTGCGGATCTCATCCGGAGGAACGTTGTAGTCGGTGTACAGGTAAACCGTGCCGAGCAGCGCAGTGGAATTACGCGACCAGTTCTCGAACGGCCGGTCGATAAACCAGGTGATCGGCGCGATCATCCGCCGCTCATCCCACAGTTTCACCACGACATAGGTAAGCGTTATCTCCTCGATTCTTCCCTGTTCACCTTCGACAACGACAATATCGTCTATCCTGATCGGCTGGGTGATGGCAATCTGGATCCCGGCAATCAGGGTGCCGAGGCTCTTCTGCGCGGCAAAACCGAGAATCACACCGGCAATACCGGCGGAAGCGAGAATGCTCAGACCAACCTGGCGGACGGTATCGAAGCTCATCAGTACGCCTGAAACGGCAAACAGCACAATGAGCACATTGAGGATTTTCCGGGCAAGACTTACATGGGTGGCGATTTTCCGGGACTCCTCGCTCTGAGACGAGGAGGTAGGATAGTGCTGCAGCATGAACTGCTCGACGACCATGATAAGACGCATCAGCAGCCACGCAAATTCGATGATGGACGCGATAAGCAGGGCGTGACGGAGCAGCTCCTTCAGGTCAGTCGAAAGCGGCATGTAGTGCAGCAACGCACCGAGGCCGATAAGGACGGTAAAGAGCCTGAAAGGCCAGGCCAGCAGTTCAAAAGGAACAGCACGCTCCTTTATCGATGCCCGGATCCGGATAATGGCCTTTTTGAAAACCAAGTTTGCAAGAAAATAGAAAAGCAGGGAAAGCGGAACAATCAGCAAGGGCACCAGATAGGTGCCCTGCATGATATCGCGGAATAATTCGGATGTGTTCATCGGTTCGGATTCTTACGAGGACAAGACTATCCTTTCAGTCGTTCATATTCGCTTTTCGAACGAATCACACAATCCTCAATAGCCATACCGCCGAAATAGTTGCCAGAGAGAAGCAGGTTCTTTTTGTCCTCAAGCATGGTATTGATTTTTTCAAGCCACTGAAAATGAGTCATGCGAAGCGACGGCACCGTATTGATTCTGTTAACGCTGTGCACTATGTTCGACATGCTGACGCCCAGAGTGCTGGTGATGCACTCCCTTTTGGTTTTTTCATCAAGTCCCGGCCTGAAATGGAAGGCAAACCCGCGGTAACTGTCGTCAGGCACGGTATCGCGTGAAACAGCGGAAAAAAACACATCGCCCGGAGATATGACGGCAGCAACAGGCTTGAGGTTTATATGCTCCTTCCCTGCAATCACCCCGACTGAATCGACCGTAGCGGCCTTCAGCTGGCCGAGATGATTGGCGATATCAGGGTTGACGTCCCTGAGCAGGTTCGACGAAACCGCCGAAGGCATGGCAAGCGCAAGCGTCGAAGCGATGAACTCATCGCCGCCGGCAGTTCTTATGAAATACTTCCCGTTTTCAAGCCTCACGCCAAGCACCTCGGTACCGGTAAAAATATTGAGGCCACGCTGTGCCGCAATAGCGAAGGCCACGCTTTGCAGGCCATCTTTGAAGGTATAGTTTTTAAGCACACCCTTTCGTTTCTCGCGGCTCTTGAACATCATTTCGGCAGGAAAATCATCGGTCGGCTGCGAGGGCACGGCATTGAAAAAGTGGCTGAGGACGTCACGGTAGTTCTGCTCGCCCACGATCTTCGAGTAATAGGACTTCACGCTCTGGCCGGTCTTCTTCAGCTTGAAGAGGTTCGGAACCGACATGAGCAGCTCGGGAATGGAGAGCTGCGAAACGATGGACTTGATCTGGCCATCGATCATGAGCGAAAACGGCACCTTCGCCCTCGGAATGATGGTGTCCGTGACCCCGCACCCTTCAATGATATCGAGAAGATTCTGGTAGGAGCTGTAACAGGTATGCGCTCCGAGTTCAAGCCAGAAGTTTTTTCCTGAAGATGCATATTTCGAAGAAGCGAACGAACCGCCGACCTCGCTGTTCTTTTCAAGCAGTGCGGTCTTCATCCCTCCTTTGATACAGTAATAGGCAAGACTCAAACCGCTGATACCACCGCCGACGACAACAACATCATGTTCCTTCATGGCAGAAAAAAATTCATAGGATATAAAAAAACCGATTGTGCCTGACAGGCTCCGTTACAGAAACTGCTTCAGCATCACCTTCCGGGACAATTTAGCTAAAACTGAAACCGAAAAGAACTCTGCTGAAAAAATCGGTTGCGGAACCTGAAATAATGCGGAAACCGCAAAGGCTCAGGAACCGGTTATTGCCGATCTTCGCCGTCGCGATAGTTCTGTGCATAGCGCACGTAGTTCTCCGGCGACTCTTCTATATTCCTCCGCTCGGCATCGGTAATGGGACGAATCACCTTTGCCGGCACTCCGGCAACCAGCATGCCGGAAGGCACCGTAAACCCCTGTTTCACCAGCGAACCCGCGGCGACAACCGAGTAGGGCTCCACCACGCAATCGTCAAGGAGCACCGCGCCCATGCCGATCAGCACAAAATCCTTCACCGTGCAGGCATGCAGCACGGCTCCATGACCTATGGTCACGGAGTTGCCGATGACAAGCGGCCCGGTATCGTGCGTGACATGCAGGGTCACGTTATCCTGAACGCTGCACTTTTCTCCGATGCGTATCGGACAGACGTCGCCACGCACCACCGCGTTGAACCAGATGCTCGACTGCGCACCGATATGCACATCGCCGATCACAAATGCACCGTCAGTCATGAACACCGACTCATGAACCACCGGCCATACTCCCCTGTAAGGCATTATTTTTCCCATAAACGTACCTGATTGTAAACCTGAATGCTGCTTTTCCTCTTTTTATGATAGTTCAAGAGCCGGGAACTTCATAATTTCGAATGTAACATAACAGGAGAAACCGGAATTGAAGCGCCAGCGGATCCGCAGGGCAGTTTCCGTCTATCCTTCAAATCAATGCGATTTTATGCCAGTACAGATCGTCATCATCACGGCAGTCATCCTGCTCTTTGCCATACTGCCAGTTCCCGAAAGCTACTACGCCCTGGTGCGGGTTATCGCATTCGGAACCTTTGCATGGGGCGCCTACACCAATTTCACGAAGCCGCCGCTGTACATTCCCCTCATGTACGCGCTCTTTGCCGTCTGCTTCAACCCGCTTTTCGAAATTGACCTGCCAGAGGAGATCCGCATACCGGCTCACCTTGCAGGAGGAGTGATGCTTCTCCTTACAAGACGCCATATTGCCGGATAGCATTCCGGTGCGTCACTTTTCCCCATGCTATTGACCCGATAAATTTTACATTTCCTTACGTATCGCAAACAAGGGAAATCAACCGTCCCCCGTCACCGAAGACATAGACAACAAGGAATGAAATCCACACTGAGCTGCAGCGGGCTGAAAAAAATCTACAACAAGCGCGAGGTTGTGAAATGCTCGACGCTGGAAGTGAAGCAGGGGGAAATCGTAGGGCTTCTGGGGCCAAACGGCGCAGGCAAAACCACCACCTTTTACATGATTGTCGGTCTTGTGCGCCCTGACGGAGGCAAGGTACTGCTCGACGGAACCGAAATCACCGGTCTGCCCATGTACAAACGCGCCCGGCTCGGCATCGGCTATCTGCCGCAGGAAGCCTCCGTATTCCGCAAGATGACTGTCGAAGAGAACATCCGGAGCGTGCTTGAATTCACATCCCTTTCAAAAGCCGAACAGCACGAGAAAACCGAAAAAATGCTCGACGACCTCGGCATCGCCCATATCCGCAAAAGCATGGGATACGCACTCTCGGGGGGAGAACGCCGCCGCACCGAAATCGCCAGGGCACTGGCGCTCGACCCGAAATTCATTCTGCTCGACGAACCGTTTGCCGGAGTTGACCCTATTGCCGTCGAAGATATCCAGCAGATTGTGCGGGATCTCGTAAAACGCAACATCGGCGTGCTCATCACCGACCATAACGTCCACGAAACCCTCTCCATCACCAACCACGCCTACCTGCTCTTCGACGGGAGCATCTTCATGCAGGGCACCTCGCAGGAAATCGCCGACAGCCCCGAAGCCCGCAAGCACTATCTCGGCGAAAAGTTCAGCCTCGAACGCTACTGAGCGGGCCGGATCCGGACAACCCCCAATCGTATCCTCTCAGGAATTAAAAGACCATTACTCTTGTTTTTAAAGTTACAGACCGTTGCCTCCGTGGAGGCTGCGGTCGGGTCTTGTGTTCCTAACCCGATGGACTATTCGACACCATGAAACTTCTTCTTGTCTACCCTGAATTTCCGGACACCTTCTGGAGCTTCAAACATGCGCTCAAATTCGTAAGAAAAAAAGCTTCGCTCCCTCCGCTCGGCCTTGTAACCGTAGCCTCCATGCTCCCGGAAAGCTGGGAGCAGAGGCTGGTAGACCTGAACGTTCGCCCGCTGAAACAGAACGATCTCGACTGGGCCGATATGGTCTTTATCAGCGCCATGGGCGTTCAGCAGGAATCCGCCCGGGATGTGATCGCCAGATGCCGGGCTGCCGGCATAACCGTGGTCGCCGGCGGTCCGCTCTTCACCACCGGACACGACCAGTTCGGCGAAGTCGATCACTTTGTGCTGAATGAAGCCGAGCTTACCCTTCCGCTTTTTCTCGAGGATCTGAAAAACGGCTGCGCGAAAAAGCTCTACACAACCGGAGAGTTCCCCGATATCACCCGAACACCGGCGCCGAAGTGGGAACTGCTCGATATGCGGAAATACGCCTCGATGGCCATCCAGTTTTCGCGCGGCTGCCCCTACCGGTGCGACTTCTGCAATGTCACGACCCTGTTCGGCCATAAAATACGCACCAAAACAAGCACGCAGATCATAACCGAACTTGAAAGACTCAGAAGCATGAACTGGCTGGACAGCGTCTTTTTTGTGGACGACAACTTCATCGCCCATAAATCGTATCTGAAAAAAGAGCTGCTTCCGGAACTGATCGCATGGAGAGAGTCGAACGGCGTTTCGACGAAATTCTATACCGAATGCTCCATCAATCTGGCCGACGATGACGATCTGATGGCTCTTATGGTCCGCGCAGGATTCAACCAGGTCTTCATCGGCATCGAAACCCCCGACGACAGGGCCCTGCAGGCCTGCGGCAAACAGCATAATATGTCGAGAGACATGCTGGAAAACATCCGGAGGATCCAGAACGCAGGCATAGAGGTGCAGGGCGGATTCATTGTCGGTTTCGACAGCGATACTCCGTCGATTTTCCAGAAACAGATCGAGTTCATCCAGAAAAGCGGGATCGTAACCGCCATGGTCGGCATCCTGCAGGCGCTGCCCGGCACGAAGCTCTACGAACGCATGCAAAGCGAAGGGCGGCTGCTCGAAAACTCCAGCGGCGACAACGCCGACAGCAACACCAACATCATCCCGAGAATGGACGCCGACCTGCTGAAAAAAGGGTACCGGGAGATGATGAACCACCTCTACGCCCCGAAACACTACTACAGGCGAATACGGACGCTCCTGCAGGAATACAGGGCGCCGGTCGGTCAGATCAAGGGCAGGTTCAGGATGAGCCAGCTGATGGCATTTGCCCGCTCGACGGTCATGCTCGGCATAATCGGAAAAGAGCGGTTCCAGTACTGGAAAATACTGATATGGACGTTCTTCAACCGCCAGCAGTCGCTCTCGCTTGCCGTAACGCTCGCCATATACGGCCACCATTTCCGCAAGGTCTGCCGCCTTCATCTCAAAGACGCCCGGCGGGCGGCATGATAACGGACCCGGATTATTTTCCGTTTGTTTTATGAAAAAATAAACGGTATAATGATTCGTTAGGCCAACAGTTGGCCTGAAAGCTTTCAAGTGATTTGTGCTTTTGGTTATTTGACAGCCTTTCTCTTTTTGATCAAAGCACGAATTACTATGCTACAAGTATGAACATTTACATTGGCAATCTTGATTACGGCGTTACCGAAGCCGATCTTCGTGACACTTTCGGCGAATTCGGAGAAGTATCAAGCTCCAGCGTCATCACCGACAAGTTCACCGGCCGTTCCAAGGGATTCGGTTTTGTTGAAATGCCGAACAATGCAGAAGCATTGCAGGCGATTTCTTCCCTGAACGACAGCGATTTAAACGGCAGAACCATCAAGGTCAACGAGGCAAAACCTCGTGAAGAGCGCCCGATGTCCCGCCCAAGGTACTGAACCTTACCGTTTACAGGATACGCGAAAGCTGCCGTTGCAAAACGGCAGCTTTTTTTTTGCCCTGTTTTTCTCAATTCCACTTCGCCCTCAACCCTTCTGTTTGTCCTGCAGGCTTTGTTGCGTATCTTGAAACCCTGAAAGCAGCGTAAGGGTGCGACCGGAGACTGACCAGGGAGTTCCAAAAAAGATTTTCATGATCGCCGAACAATTTCTTTTCCACGCCGAAGGCGGGTTCATCAGGCTTCCGGTATGGGGCCATATCCCTCTCAGCGACCCGCTGAAGCGGATTCTTGCCCACCCTTCGTTCATGCGGCTTAAGGGTATCCGGCAGCTTTCCTTCTCACAGCAGGTCTATCCGGGCGCAACGCATACCCGGTTCGAACACTCGATCGGCGTATACCACCTGATGAAGCTGATTCTGCAGCGGATGGTAAGCAACCCGCTTGCCCTCAGCCTGCAGAAAAACAGCTTCCGTTTCGACGACGGAAGCTGCCGGCTGCTGCTTGCAGCGTGCCTCCTGCACGATATCGGCCACTACCCCCATGCCCATGTAATCGAGGAACAGATCCCCTCCGGCAGTTCGGGACCGGCGTTCTCTCATCATGAAGATCTCTGCGGACGCTTCATCCATCAGGAACAGCCGGGATTTCCCTCCATCGCCGAAATTCTGCACGAAGAGTGGCAGGTCGAACCGGACGGGGTGATCGCCCTGATCAGAGGCAATTCGAAAAGCGGTTTCGGAAAGCTGATCAGCGGCACGCTCGATCCCGACAAGATGGATTACCTCATGCGCGATGCGCACCACTGTAACATTCCGTACGGAAGCATCGACATCGAACGGCTGATCGAATCGTTCGTGCCCGATCCCGAACGGGAGCGGTTTGCCATAACCGAAAAAGGCATTGCACCGCTTGAAAGCCTGCTGTTCGCCAAATACATGATGATGCGCAACGTCTACTGGCACCATACAGGCAGATCGCTTTCGGCCATGCTCCGCCGTTTGCTGCAGGCGGTGATCGACGAAAAGCTGATAGGGGAACGCGAGCTGCAGGATCTCTTTTACGACAATGCGGACGACCGGGTACTGTTCGAACTCAAAGCCATGCTTCCCGGGCTTGCCGCAGCGCAAAACCTGCTGCTCGAAGACATCCTGCACCGGAGGGTCTACAAACGCGCCCTGACCATCCAGCCATACACGGAAACCGGAGCGGACAGCCGCCTGTTCGCCTACGCAGCGGACAGCTCGCTCTGCCGGAAAAAAGAGATGGAGATCTGCCGTTTTCTCTCCGGCAGGTACCATCTGAACCTCAGCGGCCTGGAAGTACTGATCGATCCGCCTTCCGGCAAGGACATTTTCGACTACAACGACCTCCGGGAACTTCGGGTTTATCCTACCCGGTCGGAGCATCTTCACTACGGGCTGCAGCTCTCCTCGGAGTACTGCCGTTTCGACGATTTCGGAGAATCGGTCTTCCGTTCGGATTTTATTCTCTCGTTCGAGCGTTACACTAAAAAATTCAGGCTGCTCTGCCGTGAAAATCTCGCCGAAAAAATTTCGGACTCGATGCATCAGGTGATGGAGATTCTCCGGTCATGAAATCCTGAAATTTATGTATCTATAAGTAAGACAGACGATCACTACTCTAATCAAGGGAACCTCCATACGGTGGGAGAACGGTCAATAACGTTACAGAGGCGCCCTCTAATCCGGACATAATCATGGAACAGCAGCAGGACAAATTCTACAAGGGGCTTTTCTTCGGAGCTGCGCTCGGAGCGGCGGCAGGCACCATCATGGGACTGCTCTTCGCCCCGCACAAGGGTACCGAAACCCAGCAGATCATTTCCGGAAAGGTCAAGCACGCAATCGACAAGGCCTCCGATTATTATGAGAGCACCGAACACGACAGCACCTACAGCAACGAGGCAAAAAAGCGCTCTCAGGAAATCATCGATACCGCCCGCGATGAAGCGAAAAAAATCCTCAACGAGGCGAACAACATTATCCGGGAAATCAAGGGACATGTAAAACCGGAAAATGCCTGAACCCATGCTGACCTGCAGAACCACCAAAAACCCGCAATCACGCCGCGGCCTTCACACCGTCGTGCTCCTGCACGCCTTCCCTCTTTCTGCTGCGATGTGGGACGCCCAGCTCATGGCGCTTGAAGAGGCCGGTATTGCCGCCATAGCACCGAACGCATACGGTATCGAAGGATCGCCGGAAAAAACGGACTGGACATTCGAGGAATATGCCCGCGACATTTCGGCCATGCTGGATGAAGCCGGCTGCGGAAAAGTAACGGTTGCAGGACTCTCGATGGGCGGATATCAGGCATTCGCCTTTTACCGGCTCTACCCCGAACGCACCGCATCGCTGGTGCTGTGCGATACCCGTGCGGAAGCCGATGCCCCCGAAGCGGCGCGACAGCGGCAGGAGTTCATCGAAGCCGTGGAAACCAAAGGACCCGGCGAAGCGGTAAAGAGAATGATGCCGAACTATTTCTCTCCGGCAACATACACGGCCGACCCCTCGCTCGTCGAACGGGCGGCAGCCATGATAACCCGCCAGTCCCCCGCCGCCATCACCTCGGCCATGAAAGCCATCATGAAGCGTGCGGATTCGACAGCCCTGCTCTCCGGCATCACCTGCCCGGTTCTGGTGCTGAACGGCAGCGAAGACCGGCTCACCACTCCCGAAACCGCCCGCTCCATTGCAGAAGGAATTGCCGGATCCCGGCTCGAAATGATCGCGGATGCCGGCCATCTGGCGAACATGGAAAAGCCGGAAGCGTTCAACCGCGCCCTGCTCGAACACATCGGCAGGCTCGGAACACACTGAGCCCGCCGATATGCCTCAAGCCCTTCAGACGGTGAGGCTGTCGATAATTGCAAAAAAATTGGGAAAGGAAACCCCGACAACATCGGACTGGGAAAGCTCAATGGCTTCGCCGGTAGCGCGCGCGGCCACAGCGAAGCTCATGGCTATCCGGTGATCGTCGAAACACTCCGCGGTTACCCTTCCGGAAGGCCTTCTCCGGCGGCCTATCACCCTGAAGCCGTCGGGATACTGCTCGCAGTCGAAACCGAGACGCTCGAGATTCACCACAATGGCATTGATGCGGTCGCTCTCCTTGGTTCGAAGCTCCTCGGCATGATGCAGTTCGAACTCCCCGGAAGCGAAAGCCGACAGTACCGACAGCATCGGCAGCTCATCGATGACCCCGGCGACAACCGTCCTGTCGCTGATGACAAGCGGATTCAGGCCGGGAGTGCTGCGAACCAGAATATCGCCGATGCATTCACCGCCAATGATGCGGCTGTTCTCGATGGTGATATGCGCACCGGCCCCTTTCAGCACCGGAATGAACCCCACGCGCGTCGGATTGAGACATACATCCCTGATGATGATTTCCGAACCCGAGCCGAGAAGGGCGAGCGCAACGAGAAAACATGCCGCCGAAGGATCGGAGGGAACATGGAACGGCCGGGCCGGGATGGTTTTTCTGCCGGGAATGACGATCGTGCGCTGACCATCCGGACTGTCTATGGTTTCAAGACCGAGCATAAGCTCGGTATGGTCGCGGGAGCGGACCGGTTCCAGAATTCTCGACTCACCGTCGGCATGCAGGGCGGCAAACGCGACAAGCGATTTCACCTGGGCCGAGGGAACCGGAAGCACATAGTCGATCGGAGAGATA
>JAAXXP010000005.1:0-35465 GCA_013334435.1 Chlorobiaceae bacterium
GGTCTGATCGATCCAGTGGCCGATCATGCCGATGGTACGGGCCAGAACGAAGAAGCCGTTGAGCGACTGTTCCGGGAAGTCCAGATCGACAAGAATACAGCCGATGGTTCCGTCCACGTTGAGAATCAGGTTGTCCTTTTTCGACGTGGTGATCTTTTCGACCTCGAGCGCATAGTCGAGACAAGGCGTGTGCAGCGAGGTGTGGTTCTTCACGTAGTCCACCAGGTACTTCACCCGCTTGTCGGGATTCTTGACGCTTTTGACGCGGTGGCCGATTCCTGGTACGGGGCCGACGTTCTGCTTCATCCATGAAAGGAATCCTGCGATGTCGTTCGGGTACTCCTTGACGCCGTACTTGAAGTACTTGCCGGCGTTGGTGACCGCTCCGCCGAAACGGGGGCCGATCATGGTCATGCCTGCCGAAACCGCCTGGGGCAGATCGATGCCGGCACAGGCGCCGATAATGGCTCCGAATGCACCCGACACGGCCGGACCGTGATCGGCGGAGATCATGATGATGCGTTTGATGATTTCCGACTCTTCACGCGAAGGCAGCCTCTTGCTCCAGAGCAGGCTGAGGACATCCTCGATGCCGTAACCCTTCTCGCAGAGCTCCGAAGCGGCATAGCCGACATAACGGGGCTCTTCGCCGCGGTCGTCGGAAATGGTGGTGCGGATGAGCGGTTCGACGATAACTTCGCCCTGCTTCATGATTTCCTGAACTTTCAGCGGCAGCTCGGGCAGCAGCGCCTCGTCGATCTCCGGTTCCGGCTTGATGCTTCCGTCGGCGAGCAGCTCTTCGTAAACCTGCCTGATGCATTTTGAAAGACCGCCGAAGGTGTCGGGCACCAGAGCGCCGGCTTCACGCAGCGCGTTCATCTTGGCGCGTGCCGAACCGATGCCTTTCTTGCCCTCTTTGGCGCCGGCGTGGCCGAATTTCATGCCCTGGGGCAGAACCTCCTGGCAGGTGCCTCCGATGGTGGCGATAAGACGGATGCGGCGCTTTTCTGCGGCCAGCCACTCTGCGGCTTCATCTTCAAGGGTTCCGCCGACCTCGCCGACAATGACGACGGCTTTGGTTTCAGGGTCCTTTTCGAACATTTCCAGATAGGTGACGAAATCGGTGCCCGGATAAGCGTCGCCGCCGATGGCTACGGCCGTGGTGATGCCGTTGCCGTTCTGGGCGCAGAGCCACATCGCTTCGTTGGACAGGCCGCCCGATTTGGTGATGACGCCGAATGAGCCCGAACGGTAGAGGTTGCAGAGCTTGAGGTTCTTGAACTCTCCGCCGATGACGCCGAGGCGGCACTCCCCTGCCGACATGATGCCGATCGAAGATGGTCCGTTGAAGAGTTTGCCGTTTGCAATGGCAAGTTTTCTCAGTCTTTTTGCATCCTTTTCCGGAACGCCTTCGGTAATCATCGAAACCAGCTGGATGTTTTCGGCCTCGATGGCTTCCTTTGCCGCCAGGTATGCGCGGTTTGCCCCTATATAGATAAGGGCCGTGTTGATGCCCGGATTTTCAGCCAGCGCATCGTCGAGCGAGGAATATACCGGGACGTTTTTCAGTTCGCCGCCGCGATAGATCTCTTTCTGCTGGCCCTCTTCGGGGGGATAGACGAATGCCTGAACGGAGAGCGGCCGGTTGACCAGAAAGTCGAACTGCGCCATCCTCCTTGCGGCATTCAGGCCGGCAACACCGCCAATGATGACAACCTGTGTATCCCTGTTTGCTAATATACTCACGATTCTTTCCTGATTAAAAAGTTATAAGTTCCTTTATAATTGGTAGTTAAGGATACCGTCACCTTACGAATTCAGTGCGAGGTCGACAATATCGGTCATCGGCATACTGCGGTCGTACACATGGATGTCAAAGCCCTCGTCCTGCAGTTTTCTGATGGCGGCAAGTCCCTGATTTTCGTTCGGGCCGCCCCTTCTCACCCAGATTTTCACATGTTCGAGATAGCCTTTCGATTTGCTTTCGCGGAATCCGTTGATAATACCGTTGAAGGTCGCCTTGACGTCGGTGAAGTTCGCGATGGCGCCGCCTACAATGATATGCCTGATGTTCGGAAGGGCGCATACGGTTTCCGTCAGGGCTTCAACCGCCCAGTCGGACGGATCGCCTGAATATTCGGCATAGTTGGCGATGGTTCCGCCTCTTGCCACGACGGCATCGGAATAGAATACCGAAGCGCCGCCGCCTGCCGTCAGAAGGGCGACTTCGCCGCCGGGCACCTCGACGAACTTTACCGATCCCTTGATGCGGGCATCGATCTCCATGATCTGCAGTTCAGCATCGGTGAAGGGACGGCCGATTTCCGAAACCGGTTTGAAGTCCCAGTCGGCATGGCGGAAACGGGCATCGTAGTCCACATTCATGACCGCATCGAGTGCGGCAAAGCGCATGTCGCTTTTGCGGATCACGAGCGGGTTGATCTCGATGGACTGGGCGTCCTCGTTGTCGAAACAGAGGACGAGCCGCGATACGATCTTGCCGACACGTTCCGCGATTTCGCCGCTGAAACCGGCTTCGCAGGCAAATTCCGTGAGTCGTTCGATGGAGGGGTTCTCATCGATGGGTATGAAGAGACGGCGAACCGTATCCCAGTTCTCCTCGATATCGACACCGCCCCGGTTGGACAGCAGCACTTCTGCGCCGTCACGGTTGCCGTTTATGCAGACGTAGTACTCCTCATCGTGCTCGAGCATCTCGGCTACAATGACCTGACGGACGGCAGCGGTGCCGATCTCGCGTCCGATCATCTCACGGGCTGCCTCTACGGCCTCCCTGAGATTCAGGCCGAGCTTGACAAGACCCAGTTTGAAACGTCCGCC
Organism: Chlorobiaceae bacterium; assembly: GCA_013334435.1. GTDB lineage: Bacteria > Bacteroidota > Chlorobiia > Chlorobiales > Chlorobiaceae > Chlorobium. The sequence continues at coordinate 2,842 of JAAXXP010000005.1, forward strand.
GACAGCCTCGTGAGCTTTGACAACAAGTTTTGATTCTCTCAGCCATTTATTAGCTTCACCAAGTTGTTCAAGCCGGTTGGGGTCCATGATAACCACATAGTTGGGCACAGGAATGCCCCACTTATTGAAAAGTTTCATAGCCGGCCCTTCAAGTATCTTAGCCATACTATTGGTTTGTTTATATGTTTTGGGTAAATGAAATAAACAAAGAAAAGCGCAAGATTTTAAGTTAACTATATTTCTATGTAATCCAACAGTTTAGAATTGTTAATTTCGGGAAACTTTACGAAAATCCAGTTTATATGAATGATTTTCTCTTCTGGTGGCAGCACCTGCCTTCACAGATGAATCCGGTGATTATCTCATTGGGAGGATTTGCCGTTCGGTGGTATGGCATGATGTACATCATCGCCTTTGCGATAGTCTGGCTGCTTACGCTTTATCGCCTGAAAACCGAAAAAACCGGCTTCGACCGCCAGTTCGTCGGAGACGCCCTTACCTGGGCCATGGTCGGCGTCGTGCTCGGGGGCCGGCTGGGCTATATCTTTTTCTACGGGCTGGACAGCTTTTTTGCCGATCCGCTCGGAACGCTCATTCCGTGGTCTTTTGCATCGGGCGGCTGCAGCTTTGCCGGCATAACGGGAATGTCCTATCACGGCGGGGTGATCGGCGTGGTGCTTGCCATGTGGTTTTTTTCCCGAACGCAGAAGAAAGGATTTCTGGAAATTTTCGACCTCTTCCTTCCCGCCCTTCCCCTCGGCTACACCTTCGGACGGCTCGGCAATTTCATCAACGGCGAGCTCTACGGAAGGGTAACCGATGCGGCTGTCGGCATGTACTTTCCCATGGCTCCCACGGTGGAGCTGCGTCACCCCTCCCAGCTTTACGAAGCGTTTTTCGAGGGAATCGTGATGTTTGTCATTCTCTGGGCCCTGCGCAAAAAGTCTCCGTATCCGGGGTTTCTTTCGGGACTCTACCTTCTGGGGTACGGATTCGTCAGGTTTTTCATAGAGTTTTTCCGTGAGCCGGATGCCCATCTTGGCTTTGTTTTCCTGGACTTTTCCATGGGCCAGGTGCTCTGCTTCGTCATGATGATCGCCGGAGTTGCCGTCATGGTGCAGGCAAGAGGAGCCAAGGATTCACCGGGAAGAGAGTAACACCTCTTCCCCGCTGCCGAAACAGCGTTTGCGCACGATCAGCATGACGATAATCGAGGTTACGGCGGTCGATCCCACCAGCATGAACATCACGACGATCTGGTAGCGGATGGCGACAAGAGGATCCGTACCGGAAAGTATCTGGCCGGACATCATACCGGGAATGAACACCAGTCCAACTCCCATCATGGCGTTGATCGAAGGGATCATGCCCGACGTGACGGCATTTCTGAAAACATCGTCGCTCGCCTCCCTGAAATCGGCTCCCAGGGCGAGCTTCATCTCCACCACCTCCCGTCGCTGGCGCATCTCGCTGAACAGCCGTTCGAGAGCGATGGCGATTGCCGACATCGAATTGCCGATAACCATGCCGCCCGTAGGAATGAAGTAGCGGGGCTCCCACCATGGTGTGGAATCGACTATGATGCCGGAAACAAAAAATGCCGTCGCGAAGTAGGTGACCAGCATGGTCAGAAAGGTCGGCAGGATGTAGGCGACCTGTTTTTCCTTCACCCGCCCCTTTATGATGGACATTGCCGAAATCACCATGATGGCAAATATGGCGATGGTCAGCGGCAGATTTTCGGAACCGAGAATGAAGGTGAGCACATACCCCATCAGAAAGAGCTGCGCGAAGGTGCGAAGCGCCCCGATGGCAATGTCCCGGCCGAGTCCCAGATGGTAGAAGATCGAGCTGGCCTGCGCCACGATGATGAATACAAAGGCGAGCAGCAGCTTTCCTGTGGAAATATCGATGATACGGTTCATTCCTCTCTGAGCTGAAGGGTTCTGTTTTCAAGCCGGTAAACGATTCCCCGGAGGGTTTCCGGACGGTAATCGCTGTGTGTTACGGTCATGATGGTCATTTTTTCCGTACGGTTGAGCCGTTCCATGATCGAAAAAACCATGGCGGCGCTTTCAGGATCGAGCGCCGATGTGGGTTCGTCGAGGAGCATCATTTCAGGTTCCTGGAGGATCGAGCGCATGATGGCCAGCCGCTGTTTCTGGCCGGCGGAGAGTTTCAGGGCCGACTGTTCGAGCGTGATGCCGCCGAGATAGAACTCGTCGAGCATCCGGTAAAGCGTTTCCGGTTGCGGCGCCCTCTTTTTGCTGTTCGCCCTGAAGGAGAACGGCAGCAGCAGATTCTCTCCCACCGGAGCGTCGATCATCTGCGGAAGCTGGGCCACATAGCTTATCGACGAGCGGAGCGCGGCCGGAGGGATGACGGTGATGTCGCGTCCCCTGAAAAGGACGGTGCCGCCCTGCGGCTGGTTCAGACGGCAGATAAGGCGGAGCAGCGTGGACTTGCCGGTTCCCGAAGGGCCCTTTATCAGAATGAACTCTCCGCTCCGGACGGCAAGATCGAGCCTCTCGAATACCGGTAAGGAAGCGCCCGGATAGGTGAAAGCGAGGTTTCTGATTTCAAGCAGCGACTGGTTCATATCCGGGTTTCGGTATCTTGAAAAGATCGATAAATAGATGTTTATTAAAGGAAACATCGTAAGTAAACGCAGGCAGAACGACGGCGTCAGGCCCTCGGGAAAATATAACCAGAACAAAGCTTATGCAGGCACCCGAAGAACGACTCGGCTCTTTTTATCTCGGCGCTGAATATGACCTTGCCTCGTCGCAGCGCCTCGAGAAACCCGTGCATTACGACGCGCGGGACCTTACAACCCATGCCGTCTGCGTCGGCATGACCGGAAGCGGCAAAACCGGTCTCTGCATCGGTCTGCTCGAAGAGGCGGCGCTGGACAAGGTTCCGGTTATTCTGATCGATCCCAAGGGGGACATGACCAATCTCCTGTTGCAGTTTCCGGATCTCCTGCCGGAAAATTTCCTGCCCTGGATCAATGAGGACGACGCCCGCCGCAAGGGAAAAAGCTCCGAGGAGCTTGCGGCATCGACCGCCGAACAGTGGAAAACCGGACTTGCCGACTGGGGAATAGCTCCGGACAGGATACGGCAGCTCGGGCAGAGCGCCGACTATACCATATACACACCCGGTTCCGAAACCGGCGTGCCGGTCAGCATTCTCGGAAGTCTGGCCGCTCCCCCTCTCGATTTCGAGGAACATGCCGAAACCATCCGTGAACGCATCGGCGGCACGGTAAGCGCCCTGCTCGGGCTGGCAGGCATCAAGGCCGATCCCACCCGAAGCCGTGAATCGATTCTGCTGGCCGGCATTTTCGAACACTTCTGGAAAAAAGGCCAGGATCTCGATCTTGCGGCCCTGATCACCTCGATCCAGAATCCTCCCATGCGACAGGTCGGCGTGTTCGATGTCAACACGTTCTATCCCGAAAAAGAGCGATTCGAGCTTGCCATGGCCTTCAACTCCCTGATAGCCTCCCCTTCCTTCCAGAGCTGGCTCGAGGGAGACCCGCTCGATATCGACCGGATGCTCTATACCGCCGGGGGAAAGCCTCGCCACAGCATCTTCTATCTGGCCCATCTTTCGGAGAGCGAACGGATGTTTTTCGTCACGCTGCTCCTTGAAAACATACTGACCTGGACCCGCGCGCAATCCGGAACCTCCAGCCTCAGGGCGCTCCTCTACTTCGACGAGGTTTTCGGATATCTTCCTCCCGTTGCCGAGCCGCCCTCCAAACGCCCGCTTCTCACGCTGCTCAAGCAGGCCCGCGCTTTCGGCGTTGGCTGCGTGCTGGTTACCCAGAACCCGGTCGATCTCGACTACAAGGGTCTGACCAATACCGGGACCTGGTTCATCGGAAAGCTTCAGGCCGAACGCGACAAGCAGCGGGTGCTCGAAGGGCTCAAAAGCGCCATTTCAGAGGCCGGAGGATCGGGCGGCTCCGTCGATTACGACAGCATCATCAGCCAGCTGGGCAACCGGGTTTTTCTGCTCCACAATGTTCACGAAGACCGTCCGGTCGTCTTTCAGACCCGATGGGCGATGAGTTACCTCTCCGGACCGATGACAAGACCGCAGATCAGGAAACTCATGGACCCCCGCAAAGCCCCAGGAGAGGCCGGGCCGGCGGTTGCCACCGCGGCAGCGGCAACTCCGGCTGCGGCCGCAAAAGATGCCCGTGAAGGCGGCGGCACACTGCCCTGCGGATTCAGCCCGAACCCTCCGGGACTCGATCCTTCGATGAAGCAGGTGTTCGTTCCGGTCCGTTTCGACGCCAGGGCGGCTCTTGAAAATCATGCCCGGAATTCGGGAAGCCTGCCGTCGGTGAGTGCCGAACAGCTGGTCTACGAGCCGGCGGTTATCGGTTCGGCTTCGGTGGCCTTTTCCGACCGCAAGCGAGCCATCAGTGAAAACCGGCGTCTGGTAATGGCAGCCTTTCCCTCTCCGTCCTCGGCCGGAACGGCTTCATGGGAAGAGAGCGAAACGCTTGGCATGGCGCAGTCGTCCCTGTCCGGCATGCCGGACAGCCGCGCGGCGGCATTCGCGTCGCTTCCGGAAAACCTCAGTACGCCACGCAATCTCGCGGCTTTCGGCCAGCCCTTTGCCGACTGGCTCTACCAGCACTCCCGTTTTCAGCTGACCGTTCATCCCGGAACCGGACTTTTCCGTCGCAGCGGCGAGAGTGAACGGGATTTCACCATCCGCCTGCAGCAGGCGGCAAGGGAAAACCGCGACCGGGAGGTCGATGCGCTTGAAAAGAAGTTTGAGCCCCAGCTCGAGCGCATCAGTGAAAAAATCAGACGGGAGGAGCGGGAGCTTGCCCAGGACGAAGCCGAACACAGGAGCCGCAAAACCAGCGAACTGGTCGGGCTTGGAGAAAGCGTGCTTGGTTTCTTTCTCGGCAGAAAAAGCACGCGGGGCATCGGCAGCGCCCTTACCCGCCGAAGAATGACCTCAAACGCGAAGGCCGATATCGAGGAGTCAACCGAAACCATAGAGGAGCTGCAGCGGGAACAGGAAAAGGTCGGTGCGGAAATGCAGGACCGGGTCCGTGAGATTTCCGCAAGGTGGGAAAATCCTGAAGCCGCCCTGACGAGCGAAGAGCTGGTTCCGCGCCGCAGTGACGTGTCGGTCGATTTCGTTGCCCTCGGCTGGCTCCCCTCCTGGAGGCTCTCCGTTGACGGCCCTGACGGAGCGACAACACTTACCCTGCCGGCCTACGCGCTCGCCGACGGCGAAACCTGAAGACCTGTTCCGGCGGGGGTTGCCCCTGCACTCCCGCCGGAATAAAAAAAACGCCGGATCGGGTTTCTCTCAGGACTTGCGCAAAAAGAAAAAACCGACAGCGGCAATCACCGCAAGAGCGACACCCCAGACCCCGGGCGGAAAAGCCGCACCGCCCTGATACATGCTGACAGCGCCGAACAGGAAGAATATGACTGCGGCTCCGACCTGAATGGTTTTTTCGGGCAGTCTCTTGCCGAGCATTTTTCCCACTACGATAGCCAGGCCGTCGGAGATCACCATGCCGATGGTCGAGCCGATCCAGACCGGCAGAAACGGGTTGTTTGTAGCAAGCGTTATGGTCGAAAGCATGGTTTTATCGCCAAGTTCGGCCATGAAGAATGTTGTAAAGACAAGCCAGAACGGGTGGATGGTTCTTTTGCAGCTGGCATCTTCATCGTCGAGATGATCCCCCCGGAGTGTCCAGAAACCGAAAATGACAAAGGCTGCGCCGGCGATGAAGCCTATCCAGTCGGCAGGAAGCCTTTCACCGAGGAACCAGCCGATGCCGGCGGAAAAAACATGAATGGCGAGGGTGGCCCAGAAAATGCCCCAGAGAACGGTTTTCGTGTTGTAACAGGTGGCGAGCGTCAGGGCGACAAGCTGCGTTTTGTCGCCGAGTTCAGCCAGAAAAATCATGACGAGCGAGAGCCAGAAAGCGTCCATAGCCGGTTGTTAGCATTGCCTGAATCCTCAAGGGCATCTGTTCCATAAACAGCGATGCCCGTAACCTGCGGATGAAAGAGGACAAGTATAGCGGAAAAACGGGGGTTTTAAAAGCCGGAAACACTGTTTTTCGGGGAAAATTCCCCATGCATCACTGAGCGGTTTTCTCTATTCCCGAGGTTTCAATGCCCCGGCTCCGCAGCTTTTCCATGATGCCGTCATAAACGGTCCTGTCCGGATAGGGCGTGCGGCTGAGCACCCAGAGTCCCGATCCGGTAGTATTGGAAACAACGGCCCAGGAGTAGTCCGCAGCAAGTTCGATGACCCGGTAATCGGCATTGATGATGCCGAAAAACCGCACCTTCAGCCATGCGTTGCCGCTGCCGGACACCGGAGATCCCAGAGCCTTTATCGAAACCGTTTTTCCATGCCTGCGGCAGGAGTTGACGACGCGAACCTTGCCTTCCGGCGTGAGGGTGTACTCCGCCTTGGTGTTGGCGCATCTTTTCTGGCGTTTACGGGGAATCGAAGCGGCTTCATACCAGGTGCCGCAGTAACGGGCGACATCCACAGCTTCTACGGTATGCAGTGACGCAGGGATACGGGTTTTCTTTCTGAAAAACGACATGGCGATATGGCTTGTGACTAAAATCCTTGGCCGCAGCATACGCTCCTGGAGCTGTCGCCGCTTTTTTTCTTTCACTTCAGTGAAACCCGGAACTCCGCCGATAAGTTTCAGAATTTTCCACCCGGCTTTTCCCCGCTTTGCGTCCCGCCCTGAAATGTTAACTTAACGGCAATGCACTTCTTGTGGAGATCGTCATTTTTTCAACCAGAACCTGTGTCTATGGCGCATATGAGAATCAGAGAGGCCGTAACCGCCGATATCGGACGATGCGCCGAACTGCTCGGCATGCTGTTTGCGGCGGAACGGGAATTCACTCCGGACCCGGTTGCCCAGAGACGGGGCCTGGAACTCGTTCTCGACAGCCCGCAGACCGGCCGGGTGTTTGTCTGTGAAACCGGCGGCAGGATAGCCGGCATGGTGATGCTGCTCTTTACCGTCAGCACCTTTCTCGGCAAAAAAGTCGCCCTGCTCGAAGACATGATTGTCGATCCGGCGTTCCGCGCACAGGGAATCGGCGCCCGACTTATCGCCCACTCCGTGGAGTTTGCCCGGCATGAGGGGCTGGGCAGAATAACCCTGCTGACGGATCACGACAATACCGCCGCCCGGAATTTCTATCACCGGGCTGGCTTTACGCCATCATCGATGGTGGTGCTCAGAAAACAGCTTGACAATCAGGGAGAAACCCCGTGAACGGGTGCTGGCAGTGCCGTGAGTGCGGCTATCTTTACGATCCTGCCGACGGCGATCCCGAAAGCCGGATCCGTCCGGCAACAGCGTTCGAACAGCTTCCCGGCAACTGGTGCTGCCCGGTATGCAGCGAGCGGAAAAGCGGCTTCGATCCTATGGTTGCCGCCTGAACGGTTAGTTGGCCTTGCTGTCGAGCGAATGGTTTACGGCGATAGCCGCAGCCTTGCGGGCGGGATAGAGGCTCACCAGAAAACTCAGGGCGACGGCGGTCAGGCCTACGGCAAAAAAGTCGGAGGCATGCATGCTTACGGGATATGACTGGATGACGAATGCGCTTTGCGATGGCAGGCGGACGAGACCGTAGGCCTCCTGAAGCCGGCAGACGATCCATGCCAGCAGCGATCCGGCGGCGGTTCCGGCTATGCCGGTCATGGTGCCCTGGATCAGAAAAATTCCCATGAACTGAGGCCGTTCCAGCCCGAGACACCGGAGGTAGAAAAGCTCTTTCTGCTTGTCGATTGCCGTCATGGCAAGGGAGCCGGTAAGGCTGAGCGCGGCGACAAGCACCACCAGCATCAGGACGCTGAAGCTTGCCCATTTCTCCAGCTCCATGACCGCGAAGATATCCCCGTACTTTTTTTCCAGAGGCCTCAGGGTGCAGCTCCGCCCGAGAGGCGTGCCGGCAATCCTCGCTTCGAGACGTTTCAGGAGTTTGCGGCCCGAGACGCCCTTTTCGGCCCTGATATCGATGCCGCTGTACCGGTCGCCGCCAAGAAGCAGCACTTTGCGGGCAAATTCGTTGGGCGCGAGCACATAGCGGTCGTCGAAGAGTTTCTGCAGGGAGAATGTCGAGGAAACCTTCGTTTCCGGGATTCTCAGAGCGGCCAGCATGTAGGGCTCCGAAAGCAGTTCAAGGCCGACGCTGATCAGTTCGGGGCTGAACAGCCTGACCTCGCTGAAGGGCGAAAGCTCCAGGCGTCCGGCAAGCAGATCGCCGGCGGAAACCGTCTCTCCGCTGAAAAAGGGCTTGATGGCCGAGGTCCTTCGCATCAGTTCCCGCTGACCCTCCCCGCTGAGTCCTCTGATCATGACCAGTTCGCTTTTTCCGCCGCCCGACGACATGATTGCCTCCCCTTCGGCAAACGGTTCGGCAGCCGCCACCCCTTCGACCGATGCCAGGGCCTGAAGCAGGCTGTCGCTGACGCTGATGCCGCCGTCGCTGCGGGAAACCAGCTGAACCTCGCCTTCAATGGTGGTGAACATGTCGTATGCGAGCTTCTGAAAGCCGTTCAGGACGCTCATCACGATAAGGAGGGTGCTCACTCCCACGATGATCCCGGCAAGGCTGATTGCAGAGATCACATTGATAATCCTGAAGCGTTTGCGGGCAAAGCTGAACCTGCGGGCAATCCATAATGCTGTTTTCATACGGGAAAAATTAGATCAGGTAGTCAGCGCCGTTCCGGGATTGAGCGATGATGCGATTCTTGCCGGTATGAAGGCGAAAAGCATGGTCAGAAAAATGACGGCGAGGCCCACCATAAGATAGTCGAGTGGATCGATCATCAGCGGCACATACTTGATGAAATAACTCTTCTCGGGAAGGGTTATCAGATGAAATCGCTGTTCGAAAAGGGTCAGCGAGAGGGCGACTGCGGCTCCTGCGGCCACTCCTGCCAGCGAGATGAGGATGGACTGGCCTAAAAAAATCAGCCTGATTTTCCTGGGCTCGAGCCCCAGGGCGATCAGCATGCCGATTTCGCGCGTTTTTTCGATAACCAGCACCAGGAGCGTCGAGATGATATTGAATACCGCAACGACGGTAATGGTTATGATGAGCAAGGGAGAGATGTTTTTCTGGAGCTTGAGCCACTCGAAAAGGTTCGCATAGCGCTCGAACACCGTATAGGTGTAGAACGGAAATCCGAGTTGCCGGGCCAGCTCTCCCGAAATCGTGCCGATCTTCGACAGATCCCCCACCCGCACATCGTAACCGCTGATCATGTCGGGATGAAAGCGCTTCTGAACCTCGTCGAGCGAGGCGATAACCACCACATCGTCGAACCCGTCCTGCAGCCCGGTGTCGTAAATGCCGCTGATCCTTGCGGCTTCAAGATCGAGGGAGGCGAAAAGGTCCACGATATCCCGGTTTCCGCTGCTGATGCCATCTTTCACCTCACGGTCCAGTCCGGCAAGCAGAACTTTCTGGCCGCTTTTCACGCCGAGCTGTTCGGCAAGCGTTTTTCCGATATAGAGGGAGAGTATCCCGTTTTCCGTCGGCTGCCGACGTCCCTCACCGCCGATCAGATACTGTTTCAGGAACGCCTTGCGCTCAAGGGCGGTTATCCCCTTCAGCACGACGGGGCGTACCGCCGCCGACCCTTTTCTCTCTCCGGGACGGCTGCGGAGAATGAAGCTTTTTTCAAGAAAGGGCGAGGCCGAGACGACACCCGGAAAACCCGCGATGAGGCCCTGTTCGTATCGGCTTGCGGGAAAGTACTGTTCGTCTCCCTGACGCACCTGTATGTGCGAGGTAAAGCTGATCAGCTTGCCCTCGACGCTTCCGGCAAACCCCTTGACGATGGAAAGCGTCAGAATCAGAGCCGCCGTGCCTACGGCGATGCCGATGACCGATGCCAGCACGATAAACGCCGGCCTTGATCCGGTGCGCTCCCGGAAGGCGAAGCGCCGGGCTATATAGAGAACCGGTTTCATTTGCCTTCATCTCCGCTCTTGATTGCCGAAAATGCGCATACGTTGTTGCGGCCGGCGGATTTGGCATGATAGAGCGCCCGGTCGGCATTGTTGACCAGGGTATACCAGTCCTGTGCATCGTCAGGAAAGGTTGCAATGCCGATACTTACCGTCAGGCGTCCACCCGGCTGTTTTTTTTCATGCGCAACCGGTTCGGCGCTGATGATCATGCGCAGACGGTCGGAAATCTGCATGGAGGTGTCGATTCCCGTTCGGGGAAAGAGCACGGCAAACTCCTCCCCTCCGAACCTCGAGGGCATGTCGGATGTGCGGCAGGTGGTGCCGATAATGCCGGCAAGCTGCTCCAGCACCTGGTCTCCGGCCACATGTCCGTTCTCGTCGTTATAGTGCTTGAAGTGATCGATATCGATCATGGCTATCGATACCTTGTCGTCGAGCCGTTTCGAACGTTCGATTTCCATGATGAGATGTTCCTTGAAGTGCCGGTAGTTGTACAGATTCGTTTTCTCGTCGCGAATGTAGAGCTCGTCGAGTTTCTTGTTTTTCGCTTCGATATCCCGGCAGAAGTCCACCATGGTGTCGGTGATGCGGGAGATCTCCCAGGAGTGCGGCGTCAGGGCCAGGTCGTTGCGGATATCATCGGCCGTATCATGAATGCTTTCCGGAATGTTTTTGTTGATGAGGCTGACTTTGCCTGAAAGCCGCGAGAGCGGTATCAGCGTCATGGTATAGATTATGTAGAACCGTCGCCATGCGGCGATGACGAATCCCGCAACGAGAAGCGAAAGCGTCATGACAAATACGTTGCTGACCCATACACTGGCATCGAGTGCTCCCTGCAGCTCCTTGTCGGCCTTCCGGGTGCTGTTGTCGAGCGCGAGCAGGAAAACTTCACGGTTGGCCGCCGAAAAGTAGCCGCGATCGTTCCGCTTCCGGATCAGTACGCCCGGAATATCGGGTTTGCCCGCTATGGCGGCACTCTCCAGTACCTCATCGAGCATGAACTGCATGACCTTGATCGTCGCGTCGTCATCCCTGCTTGAAAGTTCGCGGTTTTTTTCGAAACCGGCCACTTTTCCCTTCAGTTCGACCAGGTTGCGGTAGAGCGCCTGCTTGTGCTGCATATCCTCGACAAGCATGTTCCGGTAGAGCATGAATCCCCCGATCACGAGCCCGAGGAGCAGGAGAAAGAGCGCTGCGCCGAGAGTGATGCGTTTCAGGTGAACCGGCTGATTCAGGGGTATCTCGCTGCTCATGCTTGTCATTTCAGGATTATGGTTCTCGGCAACTGACGCAGCGGCGCAAGATAGTTCCGCTCAAAGCCTTTCTGTCCCTCCCTGGAGAGCCAGGACCCGAGACCTGCGGCAAGAGGATTGCCGGGAATATAGATGTAATACACAAGGGTGGCAAGCGGGTACTGCCCGTCATAAATATGCTGTTCGGAAGGCATTACGGCTCCTGAGCCCTCTTTTTCGGATGCAACCGGAAGCATGCGGATCCGGCTCCGTGTCGTTTCGGAAAGGGAGAGGGTGTTCCAGGCCGAAAGATAGAGCAGGCCGGCGGCCCTGGGGTCGACGGCTGTTTTTTCGACAAGCAGCGAGTCGGAATCGGTCTGCATGGCATGAAGCGCTGCGTCTCCCGTATCGAGCAGATGGCGCAGGGTTGCAAGCAGGCGGTAGTCGTTGCGTGCAGTCCATACAACGAACCCCGTCTTCGAGGGGTTCCTGCCGGAAAGCGCTGCTCCGAGCGCTCCGGTGGAGACCGAATCGAGCGGACTCAGGCGGCTGACAATGCAGATGAGCGCGTCACGGGCCACAGGCTCCTTCCGGCCGCCGAGCTTCGGACGCGCAAGCAGTGAGTCCTCTTCCGGCAGGAGCGAGCCGTTGACGAGCACGGCATCGGATTCCCTTTTAAGCAGTGTGAGCAGGGTTTTTCCCGTCAGCTCCGGCGTGACGGCTACGGACGCTTCCGGATAGTGCGCGGAAAATATTTCCGTCTGCGAAACCGCGGCTTCGGCAAGGGATGCGTCGACGGCAAGGCGAAGCGTTCCTTCCGTGGCCGACGTGCGCGCATCCCCGCCGGCGCCGCACCCCGACATCGACAGGACGAGCAGGGCCGCCGCCAGTGATGAGCGCATGAAAGCTGCGCCTGCGGACCGTTTACGGTCTCCGCTGTTCTTATTACCTGTAATCATAAAGCATATGATAGCAATACCCCGCGAGAATTGCAGATGAAAAAGCTTTTCCAAAAAAGAGAGATCCGGTTACGGAAAGGGAAAAAAGCCCGCAATGCTCTTGATAATTCCCTTGAAAAGTGTAATATATTCACTTTATTGAATATATATTCAGGTACTGAATGAATATTCATGGCCCGTATCCTGTTTTTTCTCTGTTAATTACTTTTAAATATCCTTAAAATAGAATATCATCGCAGGTTTCAGGCGGTATGTTCATCCAGCACGCAGATAAAGGTTATGACACATTCAAAGGCGCCCTCCGGGGCACTCCATTCGGTTGCGGTTATCGGGGCCTCCGGCTATTCGGGCGCAGAGCTTGTGCGCATCATTCTCCGCCACCCCGCCCTGCGCCTCGACTCGCTCTACGCTTTCTCGCAGGCCGGGAAGCGATTTTCGGATCTCTATCCTTCCGTCTCCTGCGACATGGAGCTCCTGCGCTATGCAGGCGAATGCGACGCCGATATCTGCTTTCTTGCCCTTCCTCACGGCGAAGCCCTGAAGCTTGTACCCGAACTGATCGGCAGGGGAAAGATGGTTATCGATCTTTCCGGCGATTTCAGGCTGAAAAATACGGATGAACATGAACGCTACTACCTGCAGCCGAAGACGGCAGGCTCCTCGATGACCTATGCCATGCCCGAACTGTTCAGGAACGAAATTGCGCAGGCAAAGGCCGTGAGCAATCCCGGCTGCTATGCGACAAGCATCATTCTCGGACTCGCTCCGTTCTTTCATGGCAATGATCGTCCCTTCAGGGTGAGTTCGGTCAACTGCACGGCGATCTCGGGCATTTCGGGGGCCGGACGCACCAGCAAGACCGAACTTTCGTTCTCGGAAATGAGCGAAAACATGCGAGCCTACAAGGTCGGGTGCCACCAGCACACGCCGGAAATCATGCAGGCGCTCGGCTCTTCGGTTTCCGAACCCGCGTTTGATTTCACCTTTACCCCGGTTATCGGGCCGTTTACCAGAGGAATCTATTCCGTGCTGAACGTTTCGCTCGATGGCGAAGCTTCCGGCAGCGCCATCGACGATCTTTACAGGAATTTTTATGCCGGCGCACCGTTTGTGAGATTGCGCGACACCATGACCGAAGTGCGCCATGTCGCCCTGACGAACTTCTGCGACATCCATATCGCCAGCGGGCCTGAAAACGGCCGGCTGGTGATTGTCAGCGCCATCGACAATCTGCTCAAGGGTGCGGCCGGTCAGGCCGTGCAGAACATGAACATCATGCTCGGCCTTGAAGAGACGCTCGGACTGTCCTGATTACCAGAAAAAAACATACCGTACTGCCGTGACGCCTAACCTGCACAAAGCACTCGATACCATAAGGGAACTTGCCGCAGCCACCCGGTGGCCCGAATCCGTAACTCCCCTGCTCCCCTCAGGCCTCGACGAGGCGGGATTCTGGCCCGACGGATTTCGTTCCGCCGGGGTTTCGGCCGCCATCAGATACGACAAGAGGGATCTCATGATCCTGCTTGCCGACAATCCGGCATCGGCAGCCGCTCTGTTCACGACCAATCTCTGCTCCGCCGCACCGGTCATGCACTCCAGAGCCAGTCTGCTGGAAAGCCGCGGCTGCATGAGGGCGATTATCTGCAACAGCGGCAACGCCAACGCGGCAACCGGCCCGGAAGGTCTCGCCGATGCCGCGGCTATGGCCGTGGCGACCGCCGCCCTGTTCGGCCTGAAACCCGAAGAGGTGCTGGTGGCTTCCACCGGAGTGATCGGCCAGCCCCTGCCGATGCCGAAAATTCTCGGAGCCATGCCGGAGCTTCCTGCGGCTCTTGCAAGGAACTCCAGCCTCGATGCCGCCGAAGCCATCATGACCACCGATACCTTTCCGAAGTTTTTTTCGCTCGACGTCCGCCTTTCCGGCGGCACGGCCAGGGTGAGCGGCATCGCCAAGGGTTCCGGCATGATCTGCCCGGATATGGCCACCATGCTGGCATTTCTCTGCACCGATGCAGCAATCGAACCGGCGCTCCTGCAGCGGATGCTCGAGAACGCCAACCGGAACAGCTTCAACGCCATAACCGTCGATGGCGATACCAGCACCAACGATATGGTGTCGATTCTTGCCGGAGGAAAAGGACCCTCCATCGCGGAAAAAAGTCGGGATGCTGAAATTTTCGCCGGGGCTCTCGAACTGCTCATGACCTTTCTTGCCAGGCTTATCGTCATTGACGGCGAAGGCGCCACGAAACTTGTTGAAATTCGCGTAGAGGGAGCCCTTTCGGACCGGGACGCCGCGATTGCGGCTAAAACCATAGCGAACTCGCCGCTCGTCAAGACCGCCCTGCATGGCCAGGACGCCAACTGGGGCAGGATCATCGCCGCCGCCGGCCGATCCGGGGCTTTTTTCAGGCAGGAGGATGTCGCGATTCTTTTTGACGGCCTCTCCATTCTCGAACCGGGCCTGAAGGCTGTTTTTTCCGAAGAGGATGCCGCGGAGATTCTGAAAAAACCCTCCTATACCATGACCGTGCGTCTCGGAAACGGTCCGGGAAAGGCCGCCGTCTGGACCTGCGACCTGAGCAAGGAGTACATCGAAATCAACGGCAGCTACCGAAGCTGATTTTTTTACCTGTTAACGCAACCGTCATCAAAAGCATGAATCCTCTGTGCAGCGAATTCGAATCCGCAAGAAAGGCTCCGGAAGCGGCTATCGGCCAGGTGCTCATCGAGGCACTGCCCTATATCCGCAAGTTCGAGGGCAAGACATTCGTCATCAAGTACGGCGGCTCCGCCATGAAAGATGAGGTGCTCAAGAACAGTTTTGCCCAGAACGTCACCCTTCTGAGAAAGGTAGGCATCAATGTCGTCCTGGTGCATGGCGGAGGAGACGCCATCACCCGTACCGCCAGGAAACTGGGGCTTGCATCGCAGTTTGTCCACGGCAAGCGCGTCACCGACAGGGAGATGATCGATGTCGTGCAGATGACCCTTGCCGGCAAGGTGAACCAGGATATCGTGCGTCTCCTGAGCGAACACGGCGGCAAGGCCGTAGGGGTTACCGGTCTCGATGCCGATACCATCCAGGCCCTTCCCGGCCCGAACGCCGAAACGCTGGGGCTGGTGGGCGACGTCGAGGCGATCAACACCGGCTATATCGATCTGCTCTGCCATGCCGGGCTCATTCCGGTTATTGCTCCCATCGGATACGATCACAACGGCAACATCTACAATATCAACGCCGATGATGCGGCAAGCAGCATCGCCATCGCGCTCAAGGCGGAAAAACTCATCTATGTCAGCGACGTCGAGGGAATACAGGTCGGGGAGCGGATACTGAAAACCATCTGCAAGTCGGAAGCCGCAGATTTTATCGAACAGGGCATCATTTCCGGCGGCATGATCCCGAAAGTGCTTTCGGCTTTCAAGACCCTCGACGGCGGCGTCGGAAAAATCCATCTGATCGACGGTAAATTCACGCACTCCCTGCTGCTTGAGATCTTTACCCATGAGGGGGTAGGAACCCAGTTCATCGCCGAACAGGATAACGATCAACCAGAAAACAGCTAATACAACCGTTATGGAACAGGCTAAGAAACACGCTAATGCCGGGAAACGTGATTTCCTCGGGTTTTCCCGGCTCGATATGGCCAAAGTCATCGAACTTTTCGACTACTCCCTTCATATCAAGCGGAAAAGGGAGGAATTCACGGCGAACAATACCTTTCAGCCACTTAAAAACAAGACGGTTGTCCTGATTTTCAGCAAACATTCGCTGAGGACAAGGGTTTCCTTCGAGCTCGGCATTCACGAACTCGGAGGTTATGCCATAATCCTCGAAGGAAAGGCGATCGGAGTCGGTTCCAGGGAGTCCGTAGAGGACGTTGGCCGGCTGCTTTCCCGCTACAACGACGCTATCGTAGCCCGGCTGCATGAGCACAGCATCATCGAGGGTCTTGCGGAGAACTCCTCCATTCCCGTCATCAATGCCCTGACCGACCTGTCGCACCCCTGTCAGGTGCTTGCCGACGTCTTTACCCTCTACGAAAGGGGTTTGTGGCACGAAGGGATCAAGGTTGTCTTTGTCGGAGACGGCAACAATGTCGCCAACTCGTGGATCGAGCTTGCCGGCATACTCCCCTTCCATTTCGTGCTGGCCTGCCCTGAAGGGTACACCCCCGACGCAGGGATCCTTGAAGCCGCGCGGGCAGCCGGCATCAGCCGTATCGAGGTCACCCACGATCCTGAAGCCGCCGCCCTGGATGCCGACGTGCTCTATACCGACGTCTGGACGAGCATGGGCCAGGAGGATGAGCATGAGAGCCGGCTGAAAATTTTCGCCCCTTTTCAGGTCAACAGCCGCCTGCTCTCTCTGGCCAAACCCTCCGCCGTGGTCATGCACTGCATGCCGGCTCACCGCGGCCAGGAAATTACCGCAGAGGTGATGGACGGACCGCAGTCGCTGATATTCGACGAAGCCGAAAACCGGCTCCATGTGCAGAAAGCCCTTCTGGTGAAGCTGCTCAATCACGAGGAGTACCGGAAATTCCATCTTACGCACCGTCTGCTCAATGCGGCCAAAAACATCAAGGCCTGAACCGGCGATGAACAAACAGGTACGGCAACTGAAAATCCGGGAGACGCTGCGCCTTCATGAGGTCGGCAACCAGCACGATCTTATCCGTCTGCTCGAGGAGGCCGGCATCAAGGTGGCGCAGGCGACACTGTCGCGGGACTGTACGGAAATCGGCGTTGTACGCTCCAGGGGCGCCGGCGGCTACCGGCTGGTTCTGCCCGAGGAAAATCCCGGCAACATCATCAAGGGGCTGGTCGGGGTCGAGGTGCTCTCCATCGAATCGAATGAAACCGTGGTCATCATCAAAACCCTTCCCGGAAGGGGGCATGGGGTGGCTTCGTTTTTCGACCAGATGAAAAATTCTCCCATTCTCGGCACCGTTGCCGGTGACGACACCGTTCTGGTGATTCCCCGATCGGTATCGCAGATTTCCCAGGTGATATCCTATATTCAAGAAAATCTTTCCAAAAACTGATAATCAATCACGCAACGCATGAGTAAGGAAAAAATCGCACTTGCCTATTCCGGTGGTCTGGACACCTCCGTGATGATCAAATGGCTTAAAGACAAATACGACGCCGAAATCGTTGCCGTCACCGGCAACCTCGGCCAGCCCAAAGAGATCGAGAATCTCGAATCGAAAGCCCTCACGACCGGCGCTTCGGCGTTCAGGTTCGTCGATCTCCGCAAGACCTTCGTCGAGGAGTATATCTGGAGAGCGCTGAAAGCCGGCGCGCTTTATGAGGATGTCTATCCTCTGGCCACCGCTCTCGGCAGGCCGCTGCTCGCAAAGGCGCTTGTCGATGTGGCGCTTGAGGAGAACTGCACCATGCTTGCGCACGGCTGCACCGGAAAAGGCAACGACCAGGTACGCTTCGAGGTCACCTTCGCCTCTCTGGCTCCCCATCTGAAGATGCTCGCTCCCCTGCGCGAATGGGAGTTCACCTCGCGTGAAGCGGAAATCGCCTATGCCCTCGAACACAACATACCGGTATCGGCCACAAAGAAGAGCCCGTACTCGATCGACGAGAACATCTGGGGCATCAGCATCGAATGCGGCGTGCTTGAAGATC
The DNA here is from genome assembly GCA_013334435.1 of Chlorobiaceae bacterium. Lineage (GTDB taxonomy): Bacteria > Bacteroidota > Chlorobiia > Chlorobiales > Chlorobiaceae > Chlorobium. Next base: position 20,703 of record JAAXXP010000005.1, read on the forward strand.
CCATGGTAACCCCTCCGGAGGATGCCTACCAGATCACCACCTCACCGGAAAATGCGCCCGATACCCCGGCATCAGTTGAGATCGAATTCGTCCAGGGTGTGCCGGTTGCGCTTGACGGCCAGCGCATGAGCGGGCTCGACATGATCCGGAAACTCAACGAAACCGGCGCAGCCAACGGTATCGGACGTCTCGACATGATCGAAAACAGGGTTGTAGGCATCAAGTCGAGGGAGATCTACGAAGCTCCCGCGGCAACCATCCTGCACTTCGCGCACAGGGAACTCGAACGACTGACGCTTGAAAAAACCGTCTTCCAGTACAAGAAGAACATCAGCCAGGACTACGCCAACATCATCTACAACGGCACCTGGTTCTCCCCGATGCGCAAGGCGCTCGATGCGTTCGTTGATGAAACCCAGAAGCCGGTGACCGGCGTGGTGCGCCTGAAGCTCTACAAGGGCAGCCTTTCGCTGCTTGGCAGGAATTCGCCGAACTCGCTCTACAACGAGGAGCTGGCAACCTATACCGAAGCCGATACCTTCAACCACAAGGCGGCTGCAGGGTTCATTCACCTGTACGGCCTCGGCATGAAAACCTTCAGCCAGGTCAATCCGGGCCTCTGAGGCCGGAAAACCGCGTCTGCGCTCCCCTCAGGCAATTCGTCGGGGAGCGCACCTGACGGCTCTTTTTCCCATTCGAACGATCTTGCAAAAACACGACTTTTTCATGAGCAACAAGAAAGAACTTCTCTGGCAGAGCCGCTTCTCCCTGCCGTTCGACCGTGATGCCCTGCGTTTCTCCTCATCGGTGCATGTCGACAAGGCTCTCTTCAGGGAGGATATCCAGGGGTCCACCGCCCACGTCACCATGCTGGCCGAAGAGGGAATCATCACTCCGGAGGAGGCCCGACAGATCATAGCCGGACTCAGGGAGATCGAAACGGAACTTGAAACCGAAGCGCTCGTGCCTCACTGGGAGGATGAGGATATCCACACGGTGATCGAAAACCGGCTGAAAGAAAAAATCGGAGCTGCTGCAGGAAAGATTCACTCGGGAAGAAGCCGGAACGATCAGGTGGCAACCGATACCCGTCTTTACCTGCGCCGGCAGATCCGCACGCTTGACGCGGCGCTGCATGGACTGCAGAAAATCCTCGTTTCAAAGGCCGACGCCTGCAAGGAGACCATCATTTTCGGGTACACCCATCTGCAGCGAGCCCAGCCGATCTCCGCAGGGCACTACTATCTGGCCTATTTCAACATGTTCCGCCGCGACCGCGACCGGCTGGCCGATCTCTTCAGGCGGGTGAACATCTCCCCTCTCGGCGCAGCCGCGTTTGCCGGAAGCACGCTTCCGCTCAATACCGAAAGAAGCGCCGTACTGCTCGACTTCGACGGAGTTTTCTCCAACAGTATCGATGCCGTAAGCGACAGGGATATCGTGATCGAGTTCATTTCAGCCTGTTCGATGATCATGATGCACCTTTCGCGCTTTGCCGAAGACCTGATTCTCTGGAGCTCCTACGAGTTCGGCTACCTTGAAATCAGCGACGCCTTCGCTACCGGTTCATCGCTCATGCCGCAGAAAAAGAACGCCGACATCGCGGAACTGGTAAGGGGAAAAACCGGCAGGGTCTATGGCAGTCTGGTCTCCATGCTCACCATCATGAAAGGACTCCCCCTCTCCTACAACCGCGACATGCAGGAGGACAAACCGCCGCTTTTCGACAGCGCCGAAACGACCATCGAGTGTGTCTCGATTTTCGGAAAGCTGCTCGAGCACACAACCCTCAGGGAGGAGCGGCTTGCAAAACTGACCGCCGAGGACCTCAGCCTCGCCACGGAAATCGCCGAGTATCTGGTCCGCAAGCAGATGCCTTTCAGGGATGCCCACCGCGTTACCGGCAGGATCGTCTCACACAGCATCGCTTCAGGCAAAACCCTTCCGAACATAACGCTGGAAGAGTACAGAACCTTTTCCACGCTTTTCGAAAACGACATCTACCTTTCGCTCAAACCCGAAGCGAGCATCAGGGCCAAAAAGAGTCGCGGCAGCTGCTCCTTCAGTTCCGTGGAAGCGCAGCTTGAAGAGGCCAGAAAGCTGCTCTGAAGAGATCATGGGCAACACAAAACAGAAAAGGCTGCCGGGTGAGGGCAGCCTTTTCTGTTTTGTTGTGCGGACCGTTCAGTTCACCGACAGCGTTCTCTTCGGAGGAGCGCCGGCCTGTCTGGATTTTTTCAGTTCCACCAGCCGGGTTACGATTTCAGCGGAACGGTTCAGCATGAAATCACGGCTGCTGTCCCTGATGCTGTCGGGTTCGATCATCCATCGCTTTTCTATTCTCTTCAGCTCGTCATTTTCCGCCTTGTAGGCTGCCTCGCTGAGGGCGACCACCTTTCTTTTCCTGATACGGTTCAGAATGCCCAGATCGCGGAGATACTCCCGGCTCGTTTTGTTCTGAAGCGATGCCGCATGGTAATTCTGGCGCAGATGCAGGATATCGTCACGTGAAATATCGGAAACGGGACGGTAGAAGGTTCTTGATATCGTGCTCCATGGAAGACTGCTGGTATAGGTGTCCTCTCCGACCGAGGAGTTGTCGATCAGTGAGGGAATCGCAATGTCCGGTGAGACTCCCTTGTGCTGGGTGCTGCCTCCGGAAATCCGGTAAAATTTCGCAATCGTCAGCTTCAGCTGGCCGAGATCGGTCTGCCTGGAGAGAAAGCCGAAAGGCCGGCTCAGCTTGACCAGACTTTGCACCGTGCCTTTGCCGAAAGTCTGCTCGCCGACAATGACCCCCCGGCCGTAGTCCTGAACCGCGGCGGCGAAGATTTCCGATGCCGAAGCGCTGTACCGGTTGACCAGCACGGCCAGCGGGCCCTCATACATTATCCGTTTGTCCTCGTCGCGCAGCACCATTTTTCCGCCCGAAGAGTTACTGATCTGCACCACCGGGCCAGCCGGAATAAACAGTCCGGTAACGTTTACGGCCTCTTCAAGCGAGCCTCCGCCGTTGTCGCGCAGATCGATGATCACGCCGTCGACACCTGCGCTGTTGAGATCCTGGAGGATACGGGCGACATCGCGTGTCGTACTGTTGAAGTTGTTGGCATTGAGCTTCTGTGCCTCGAAATCGAGATAGAAGGAAGGAATGGTGATGACGCCGATTTTACGTCCGTCCACGTCAATGAAGCTCTTGCGGGCCGCCTGCTCCTGGAGGTTCACCTTGTCGCGCACCAGCTGAATGACTTTTGCCGGTCCCCTGCCTCCCTGGCTTGCCGGATAGATTTTCAGGCGGATCAGGGTTCCCTTGCTGCCCCGGATAAGCTTGACGACATCATTGATCCTCCATCCCCTCACATCGACGATTTCACCGGCGGCGCCCTGGCCGACACCGATAATGCGGTCCGATTTTTTCAGAAGATTGCTTTTGAAGGCCGGCCCGCCGGGAATGATCTCATTGACCACCGTATATTCGCTCTCCATCTGCAGTTTCGCTCCGATTCCCTCCAGCGAGCGGCTGAGATCGATCTGGAAGTTCTCGAACTCGTCAGGCGAAAAATAACTGGTATGCGGATCGAAGGAGGTCGTTACCGCATACATGTAAGCCTGGAAGGCATCGTCGGATTTCTGCCGGCTGAGGAGCCTGAGCCGGTTTGCATAGGTTTTGGAAAGTTCCGTGCGAATGGACTTTCCGCTGCCTTCCGAGTACTTCATGCTCAGCCACTGGTATTTGAGCTCTTTTCTCCAGAGAGCCCGGAGCTGACGGAAGTCCGCCGGCCAGGGGTCGTTTTTGCGGTCGAGATCGAGAGATTCCGGTCTGGTGAAGTCGAAACGCACGGTATCGACGGTGGCTTTCATGAACCTCATTTTCTCTCTCGAGCGGCGCAGAAACTGGTTGTAAATGGCAAACCCCGCAGTCGAGCGGCCTTCGAGCAACTCGTTGTCGAGGCGGTTTCCGTAAGCTGTCCTCAGTGCGGCAACCTCTCCGGAAAGGAAATGGCTTTTCGAACCATCGAGATTATCGATATAACGGCGGAAAATCTGCTGGGAGAGCGAGTCGTTCACCGCAACCCTGCGGTAGTGGTTCTTCTGGAGATACTGCGTTACATATCTGCCGGCTGCCAGTTGCGTTTCCGTCGGCCTGAGTGGTACAACAGCTACGGCAGGCTTGAAGGGGAAGGGGTTTTTGCCGAAGGTCTGAGCTGAACAGCCTAAAGAAACGATGACGACAATCAGACCTTTTCTGATGATTGCCGGTGTATGATAATCCATGGTTTATCGGTATCTGCCGCTTGAGTGTTCTTGAATGAGTTCACAAATATATTATATTGGAGGACAGTCAACCCGCTGAAATCTCCTGATGCAGGGAAAGTAAAAATTCGCTCAGACAATAACAATTAAGCAAAACCTTTCTATGGAAAAGATATCCGTAAGCTATAAAGAGCTCGGACTTGTCAACAGCCGTGAACTTTTCGCCAAAGCCGTCAAGGGCGGTTATGCCATTCCGGCCTACAACTTCAACAACCTCGAGCAGCTCCAGGCTATTATCATGGCCTGCGCCGAAACCGCCTCTCCGGTTATTCTTCAGGTATCCAAGGGAGCCCGCAGCTACGCAAACGAAACCCTGCTCAAGCACCTGGCACGGGGCGCCGTGGAGTTCGCAGCGGAACTGGGAACTCCTGTCCCGGTTGTCCTTCACCTCGATCACGGCGACACGTTCGAACTCTGCAAGGATTGCATCGAATCCGGTTTTTCCTCTGTCATGATCGACGGATCGCATCTGCCCTATGAAGAGAACGTCGCCCTTACCAGAAAAGTTGTCGAATACGCCCACCAGTACGATGTGACCGTCGAAGGCGAACTCGGCGTGCTGGCCGGCATCGAAGACGAAGTTTCCGCTGCCCACCACACCTATACGCAGCCGGAAGAGGTGGAGGACTTCGTTGCAAAAACCGGTGTCGACAGCCTTGCCATCTCCATCGGCACCTCACACGGCGCATTCAAGTTCAAACCGGGTGAAGATCCTAAAATCCGTCTCGACATCCTCGCCGAAATCGAACAGCGCATACCGGGTTTCCCCATTGTCCTGCACGGAGCCTCCTCCGTCCCTCAGGAGCTCGTTCAGACCATCAACGAACACGGCGGCAAACTGAAGGATGCCATCGGCATCAGTGAAGACCAGCTTCGTCTGGCAGCCAAGTCGGCGGTCTGTAAAATCAATATCGATTCCGACGGACGTCTTGCCATGACGGCGGCAGTGCGGAAGGTGCTCGATGAAAAACCCGAAGAGTTCGATCCGCGCAAGTATCTCGGACCTGCAAGGGATTCCCTGAAAAAACTCTATATCCACAAGATCCTGAACGTACTGGGTTCCAACGGCAAAGCCTGATTCAGGTTCCGAAGCATTTAACGCAGAAGGCGCTCTTTTCCGGGAGCGCCTTTTTTTTGTGCTTCAGGAACGCAGCTTCCGGAAAAGCACCCTACCTGCCGGAGAGCAGGTCGAGAAACCTCCATGCCGAATAGGCAAGGAGCCCGCTTCCGGTTTCCAGAGCCCGTTCTTCAGGGTTGAACGTAGGTGAATGCAGGGTGTTGCCCTTTTCCTGTTCAGGGGTGCCGGTCCCTATCTGCCAGAAGGTTCCGGGCCGTTCGAGGAGGTAGTAGGCGAAATCCTCTGCCGTCATGAGCGGCTCGCTCTGGAGCACGTTCCCGCTTCCGAGGTACTCGGTGCATGCCGCCACGGCCTGCAGGGTGACTTGAGGATCGTTGACAAGAGCCGGGTAACCGTTCCTGATTTCCAGTTCGGCCTGAACGCCGAAAGCTTCGGCGACATGCATGACCGTCTGGCGGAGCCTGTCCTTCAGGAGCGTGCGCAGTTCCTCGTTCATGGTTCTCATGGTGCCGGACATGCTCACTTTTCCCGGAATGACGTTTGGGGCATTGCCGCCGTGAATGGAGGCTATCGAAACAACCGCCGGTTCATGCGGGGGAGCCACCCGGCTGACGAGATGCTGAACCGCCGTGATGATATGGGCGGCGGCGAGCACGGGGTCCGCGGCCTTGTGGGGCGCGGAAGCGTGGCCTCCCTGCCCTGATATCGTGAAATAAAGCTCATCGGTGGCCGCCATGAAGCTGCCCTTGCAAAGCGCCACCTTTCCGGCTGGAACGTTCGGAAAGCAGTGCTGGCCAATAATGACCGCAGGGTTGAAGCGCCGGAAAAGGCCGGCTTCGATCAGGGGTTTTGCCCCTCCGGGCGTTTTTTCTTCGGCGGGCTGAAAAATCAGCAGGACATCCCCGTGAAGTTCATCTTTCATGCCGGAAAGAATCCTGGCCGCACCGAGCAGCATTGCCGTATGCATGTCGTGGCCGCAGGCATGCATTTTTCCGGGCTCGAGCGAGCAGAATGCGTGGCTGTTCTCCTCGGTTACCGGAAGCGCATCGATATCCGCCCGGAGAGCGACCAGATTGCCGCTGCCCCGCTTCCCTTCCCCCCTGAGAAGGGCTACGACGCCGGTTTCAAGAAAAGGAGGCTCCGGTTCGATGCCCAGCGAGCGCAGATACCCATCGATCAGCGCAGTGGTTTTCACCTCTTCATAGGAGAGCTCCGGATGAAGGTGTATCTCACGGCGCAGTGAAACCGTTTCCGGAAAAATCTCCGATGCCCGCTCCCGGATACGCCGTGCAAATCCGGAAGAATAGTCTGTATTCATAAACAAGTGATTGACAGCGTTCATGCTCTTCCCTCGACGTCGGGATGCATGAAGCCCGACCGGTGGTTTTTGTTCTCTGGAGTGAAGTTTCAAGGTACAAATATCGCAACGAAAGGAAAAACCGGAGGTCGCCGGAAACGGATTTGTCCCGGCCACACAGTGCGGATCCCGCGAAGTGTTGGAGATTGTCGGAATTTTTTCATAAATTCGGATAATAGTGAATTTTTTCCCTGAAATTACCGATTATCCGATAACGGACTCCCGGTAAAAAGAAAACATGAACAGCTATGGAAACGGTGCTTTCGCTTGGCCGGAGAGTCAGGCTCCTTCGGGATCATTTCGGGCTTCGCCAGGATGAGTTCGGAGCGAGAGCAGGTATTTCAGGAAACAGGGTTTCGGAAATCGAAAACGACAAGGGAGGCACAACGGCGTCCGTACTGATGTCGCTGTGCAGGGAATTTCCCGTCAATCCGGAATGGGTGCTCTCCGGGAGGGGCATGATGCTCAAAGGCGACCCCGAAAGCGCCCTGCCGGCTGTCGATTTCAGTGTCCGGATCAATGTGCTTGAACGGCAGATGCGTCGGGTACTGGAAGCCGAAACGCATCGTGAGCCCGGCGAGGCCATCGCAAGAGTTCCTCTCTATATCGGCGCGGTGCCGGCCGGGACGCCCGATATGGCCGCCGGAGAGATCGAAGAGTACCTCGATATGCCCGCCTCATGGGTTCGGGGTAAAAAAAACATTTATGCGCTCAAGGTCAACGGCGACAGCATGATCGATATCGGGATCATGCATGGAGACACCCTGCTTGTCGAAGCGCGCGAAAAAGCCAAACACGGCCAGGTGGTCATCGCGAGCATCAACGGGGAGGTTACCGTCAAGACCCTCTCCATCAGCGGGGGTGGAGCGGTTTCGCTGATTCCGGAAAACCCCGCCTACCGGCCGATAGCCATAACACCCGATATGGATTTCCGCATTCTCGGCATCGTGCTTGCCGCCCTCCGGCATTACGGATAGCAACGGCTACATATCCATGTACCTGATGAATTCAAGCGCCTTTTCCCTCAGTTCGTCATATTCGGATGCGGAGAGGGGCGAGGCGTAGCGGATCGCATAGCCGTATTTCTCCATATTCTTGACCAGGCGGAACTGGTCGTGGGTCTGAACCCTGAAAGCGAGCACAACGCTCTCTTTTTCAGGATCGGCATAGTAGGAACCGAAACTCAGGAGCGTCGCGTCGTTTTTCTCGATGGTGGCAATGATCTCCGAAAGCTTCAGCCCGTGCGATGGCAGATCGAGCTCAAGGGTCGTGGCATCCTGACCGAGATGGAATACCATGGCGATTTTTTCGAGAACCCTGCTCTTTTCAACAACGCCGGCATATCGCCCATCTTCATCCGATACGGGAATGATCGAATCGGACGAGGCGCGGAACCGCTCGAAAAGGTTGAAGAGATGTTCGTTGTATGCGACGCTTTTGACGGGTGTTGAGGAGAGATCGCCGAGGCGCAGGCCCTCCTTTTTTTTCGACCCCGCCAGATCCTCCGGCCTGACGACGGCCACAACCCTGCCCTCATGCAGGATAGGAGCGCACTGAAGGCCTTTCTCCTGCATGAGGGCAAGAACCTCCCCTGCCGGCGAATCGTCGGCAAAAGAGGGATATGTTCTGTCAAGACAGTCTTCTATACACTCGTTCAGCAGCATGGTTCGATTTTATTGACCCGCCGTTCATGCCTTCCGCCTTCAAAATCCGCAGCAAACCAGTTTTCAAGACTTCTGGCTATGGTTTCCCTGTCGGTAAACCTTGCGGAGAAACAGATAATATTCGCATTATTATGCTGACGTGCAAGCGTGGCGAATTCCGGGCTGCAGGCCAGGGCGGCTCGTATGCCCTTCACCTTGTTGGCGGAAATCGAAACGCCGATACCTGTTCCGCATAAAAGAACCCCCTGCTGGACGGTTCCGGCCACAACGCTCAGGGCGACTTTTCTTGCGTAATCGGGATAATCGACCGATTCCTCACTGAACGGACCCATATCGACGGCATCATGGCCGTTTTCCCGGAGCCACTCGACGACATAGTTTTTCAGCTCGAAACCGGCATGATCGCTTCCTACGGCAATCTTCATAACTCTTCTGCTTTAAATTTATTGGAAATTTTCTTTCTGGCCGACTGATTCAAAAAAACACTCTGGCTGTTGATCTCCGTTTTTCCGTCGCTCACTTTCCTGTAGGAGCCCTCCGGGAGCATCTCCCATGACTTGACATTGTCGAGAAGCATCAGTTCGAGATCGGATTTGACCAGCTGGACGATCTTTCTGTCGGGCACGGGAAAGAGCGTTTCAACCCGGTGATCGAGATTTCTCGGCATGATATCGGCGCTTCCGAGATAGAGCTCGCCTGAGCCGCCATTGGAAAAATAGTAAGCCCGGCTGTGTTCGAGAAACCTTCCGATAATGCTGACAACCCGGATGTTCTCGCTGATGTCGGGAATGCCGGGTTTCAGGCAGCAGATGCCTCGCACAAGGAGGTCGATCTGCACGCCGTCCCTGGACGCCCGGTAAAGCGCCCTGATGGTCTTGTCGTCCACAAGGGCGTTCATTTTCATGATGATGCGCCCGCCACCCTTGCTCCGGTGCTGTTCCGCCTCCCTTTCGATCATGCCGATGATCCGCTTCCTGGTGTTGATCGGCGATACCAGCAGCTTTTTGTATCCGGTGTACTTCGAATATCCGGTCAGCGCGTTGAACAGTTCGGCCACCTCGCTTGCAAGCCGCTCGTTGACGGTAAAGAGGCTGTAGTCGGTATAGATTTTACCGGTTGCCGGATTGTAGTTGCCCGTACCCAGATGAAGGTAGCGTTTCAGCTTGTGATGTTCCCGCCGGACAATCAGGGTAAGCTTGGCATGGGTTTTCAGGCCGGGAAGGCCGTAGATCACATGAGCGCCGACCTCTTCAAGCGCCCTTGCCCATACGATATTGTTCTCCTCATCGAACCGGGCCTTCAGTTCCACCAGCACCGCCACCTGCTTGCCATGTTCGACGGCGGACATCAGCGCCTTGACGATAGGCGAATTGCTGCCTACACGGTAGAGCGTCTGCTTGATCGAGAGCACATCGGGATCGCTGGCCGCCTGCCGGATGAAATCCACGACCGGCTTGAACGAGTCGTAGGGGTGGTACAGGAGAATATCCTGCGCTTTCGCCGCTCTGAATATATCGCCCTGAAACTGTTCCTCGATCCGGTTTACCGGCACGAACGGCTCATCCTTCAGCTCCGGACGGTCTACCTTGAGCAGGTCGATCAGGCACCCGAGGCCCAGAACCCCTCCGATCTCATAGACGTTGCGCTCCGTTACGTCGAGATTGTTCATGAGCAGCTTTCTGACCGAGTCCGGCATTTCAGGACCGATGTCAAGACGCACGACCTTTCCGTAGCGGCGGGAACGGATCCCCTGCTCTATGGTTTCCAGCAGATCGCCGGCCTCATCCTCTTCTATCTCGATATCGGCATTGCGTATCACCCTGAACAGATGCGACTTGATGATCTGCATTTCAGGAAAAAGCTGACCGAGATTGTTGGCGATAAGATCCTCGAGCCAGATGAAACGGGTAATCCCGTCATCGAAAACGATATTTTCGATACTCCCCAGATTGAGCATGCGCGGCAGGATGCTCGGCACCTTGACCCTGGCGAATTTATGCGTACGGGTCTCCCTGTCCTCAAGCTCGATGGCGAGATTGAGCGAAAGGTTCGACAGAAAGGGAAAGGGATGGCCGGTATCGAACGCCAGAGGCGTAAGCACGGGAAATATCTCCTGACGGAAATAAAGACGGAGCAGCTCCTGGTGTTCGGGGCTCATATCGGTAAACCGGACAAACTCCACGCTCTTTTCTTTCAGCGCCGGCAGAATATCGTTATAGAAGCAGTCGTTCCTCTGGCGAAGCTGCAGCAGAATCCTCGATCGGATTCGTTCAAGCTGTTCGCCCGGCGTCAGACCGTCGATGGTGCGCTCCTGAATGCCGGCGTCGAGCTGATCTTCGATACCGGCAACGCGAATCATGAAATACTCGTCGAGATTGGAGCTGAATATCGAGATGAACTTGGCGCGTTCGAGCAGCGGATGCCCGTCCGGGGCCAACGCCTCTTCAAGCACTCTCTGGTTGAATTCGAGCCAGCTCAGCTCCCTGTTGATGTAATATGCCGGATCACGGAGATCCGGAAGAATCTCGGCCGACTCGGTATCGATATGCTGTGGTTCCATACTGGTACAAAAAAAATTAGGTGAATCGCATGACGCCGCCCTCATGCACCGTGTAATCAAGCCGTTCATCCCACACATCACGGGGAAGCAGCGGCACGATCTGGAGGCGGAACGCCAGTCCGACACGACAGGGAAAATGCCCGTCCGCCGCGAGTTCCGAAAGAAAACGGTCGAAGTACCCCCTGCCGTAACCCATCCGGTTCCCCTCTTCATCAGCCCCGACGAGGGGGATGATCACGGCATCGATCCCGGAAGGATCGACGGGACGGAACAGCGCGGGCTCCGGCTGACCGAACATGCCTTTCCCGAGCTTTTCTCCGGGCAGATAGGTGCAGGCAGCAAGCCTGTCATCACGGATAACCGGCACGGAAACTTTCCGGCCGGAGCCGCACAGGCGGCTGATGATCTCTCCGGTGAAGACTTCGCGGGTTTCGGCAATGGAAAGATACGCAAGGACATGTTGCGCCCCGGCAACTTCCGGTATCCCGGAGATCCTCGCCGCAATCGCCGCACTTTTTTCGAGCCACTCCTCCTGGCGCAGACTTCTCCTGAGGGCAAGAAGCTTTTTCCTTACCGCCGGTTTCGATTCCGAAGGGGTGCTCATGACTCGCAAATCCGCCGTTGATGACCGTAAATTTCTCCCTGATCAGCAAGATAAAAAACTTGTCCGTCTTTCGGCACCAGTCTTTCCTCAGGCCGGCAAGTTGTAGTTCACCCCGAATGATTTTACATTACTGCAATAAACCCTTTTGAACAAACAAGCCTTTCTCCGATATGACGCCCCTTATCGATGTTTCATCCATCGCTCCCGGAACAATCTACTGCATCGCAAAAAACTATCGCGATCATGCACGCGAAATGCAGCTCTGGGAAGAACCGCGCGAGGGGAACTCCCCGGAAGAGCGGGAACCGGTTGTTTTTCTCAAACCGCCATCCGCACTTGAAACCGGAGGGATAACCATGATTCCCGTGTTCGAGGGCCGTCCTCTTTCGGAAAACCTGCACTATGAAGCGGAGATCGTGCTGCTCATGGGCGCGGACTGCGACGAATGCACCGAAGAGGAGGCGATGAAAGCCGTCAAGGGTTACGGCGTAGGTCTCGACATGACCCTCCGGGATGTTCAGCTCGAAGCGAAAAAACAGGGCAATCCCTGGCTGAAAAGCAAGGGGTTCAGAAAAAGCGCCCTTGTATCCGATTTCGTTCAGCGCAGCGAAGCCGGAAGCTGGCGCGACCTTGAACTGTTCCTGGACTGCAACGGCAAAAGGGTTCAGCACGGCTCGTTCGATGAAACTGTTTTTTCACCTCCGTTTCTCGTACACTATCTTTCGTCCGTTTACGGACTGCGCAGGGGTGACCTGATCTTTACGGGAACCCCGGCCGGAGTCGGGCGGGTTGTAGCGGGCGATGTGCTCGAAGCGAAGCTTTGCAAGCGAAGCAGTCTCGAAAACGAGTCCTATGAACTTGCCGCACTCCGGGTTTCGGTTCTTCAGGATTTTCCGGAAAAATGAATCGCACATAACGGCTCCGCCAATTTTTCATCAATCATTCTTTTACCATGAGCATTATTTTTCAAGGAGCCCGTCTCCTGAGTCCCGCAGATAATCTCGATACAGCCGCATCGCTGAAGGTTTCCGGTTCCGGCGTCATCGAAACCCTTGCCCTCGGTAACGAAGCCATTGCGCAGAACGCCGACGACCGGGTTGTCGACCTTGGAGGAAAAGTGCTTGTGCCCGGCCTCTTCGACATGCACTGCCACTTCCGGGACCCTGGTCAGGAGTACAAAGAAACGCTTGCAACAGGCTCTGCGGCCGCTGTAGCCGGAGGTTTTACCGGCGTGGCGCTCATGCCCAACACCCGCCCGGTCATCGACAGCCCTCTCGGAGTGGCCTATATCCGCCATCATGCCGCCGAGCTGCCGATAGACCTCGAAGTTCTCGGCGCGATGACCCTCGAAAGCCGGGGAGAAACCCTCGCCCCTTTCGGCAAATTCCGCTCATACGGAGTGAGGGCCGTTTCGGACGACGGCACCGCCATCCAGAACACACAGATCATGCGCCTTGCCTTTGAATATGCCTCGAATTTCGACCTGCTGGTCATCCAGCACTGCGAAGACAGGACGCTGACGCAGGGCGGCATCATGAACGAAGGTCGCTTTTCCACCATGCTTGGCCTTAAAGGCATTCCCGACGCCGCCGAAGCCATAACGCTTGCCCGTGACCTTGAGCTCATGCGCTATCTGCAGGAACACAAACTGCATGATCCGCTCAACCCTTCCCGATACCATGTCGCGCACATCAGCACCAGAGCCGCCCTCGACCTTGTCCGGCAGGCAAAGGCGGAAGGGCTGCAGGTTACCTGCGAAGTAACCCCCCACCACTTCACGCTGACCGATGAAGACCTCTTCAGGGCGGAGGCCAAGGGTAACTTCATCATGAAGCCGCCGCTCTGTTCCGCGAAAAACCGCCAGGCCCTGCTTGACGCCATCGCCGACGGCACCATCGACGCCATCGCTACCGATCATGCGCCCCATGCCGCCCACGAAAAAGAGTGCCCTCCCGATCAGGCCGCATTCGGCATAACCGGACTGGAGACCTCCGTAGGCCTGACCATGACGGAGCTTGTATGGAAAGGCGTGATCACGCTTGCAAGAGCCGTCGAGATGCTCTCCGTCAACCCGAGAAAGATCATGCATCTCGATCCAATCCGGTTCCGCGAGGGAGAAATCGCGAACTTTACCGTTATCGATCCCGATCTGGAGTGGACGGTTACAAAGGAAAATCTGCACTCCAGATCCCTGAATACCCCCTTTATCGGACGCCGTCTCAAAGGGAAGGCCGCCGGCATCTGCCACAGGGGAAAATTCATCGAAAACCAGCTGTAGCGCAAATGGGCGGGGGCGGTTTGGAGCTTGTATAGAGGTAATTTTTTTATTACCTTCAAGTTCTTTTAAGCGAAAGTATAATTACGTTACGAAACAACCACAAGAACCAGCGTATCAGTCATGGCAAAGAAACAAACGTTCGGCGATAAAGGAAAGAAAACCGGCGGCAGCGACTTCAAGGTAGCCAAACTCGTGCTTTCCGTCCCGTCGGGAAAAAGCAAGGCATGGAAATTCGTTGAAAAAAACGTCCGCATTCCCAACGGCGAAAATGAACAGGCTATTCTTGCAAAAGCCGTCAGCGATGCGGTAAAATAAGCTGTTTTCCTCTTGCGCGGGGCATCCGGGCGTTACCCCGCGCATCCTCTTTTCATCATACGATCTCCCTCATTCATGCCAGAAAGCGGTAACTCTTCCGGTCACGATGCCCGCCCGTCCTGGTTTGCGGAATGGTTCAATCATCCGCTCTACCTCAGGGTCTACAGTCATCGCGATACAGGGGAGGCAGCCCGCTGCATCCGAACCATCATCGATCGCACACAGCCCGCAAACCGGCAGCCATCTTCGGTCAGCGTGCTGGATATCGCCTGCGGCGCAGGCCGCCATGCGCTTGAACTCGCCCGGCTCGGCTACTGCGTGACCGGCAACGATCTCTCTCCCTTTCTGCTCGATACCGCACGCAGGGAGGCCCTTGCCTGCAGCATCGAACTTGTACTGAGCTGCTGCGACATGCGTATGTTTCCCGAAAAGGATCGTTTCGACCTGGTTGTGCAGCTCTTTACCAGTTTCGGATATTTCGAATCGGAAGAGGACGACCGCAGGGTGCTTGCAAATGCTTTCCGGGCACTCAACAGCGGCGGATGGTATGTGCTCGATCTCATCAATCCTCAGCATCTGAAGCGGAATCTCGT
>JAAXXP010000005.1:35565-53149 GCA_013334435.1 Chlorobiaceae bacterium
GTTTCGGATATTTCGAATCGGAAGAGGACGACCGCAGGGTGCTTGCAAATGCTTTCCGGGCACTCAACAGCGGCGGATGGTATGTGCTCGATCTCATCAATCCTCAGCATCTGAAGCGGAATCTCGTTCCGGTTTCCCGGCGCACCATCGAAAATCTGACGGTCGTCGAGAGACGCACCCTGGAGGGAAACCGGATAACCAAAACGATAGCAATCACTCCGGACACGGGGGAGCCGCTGCTGTTCACCGAATCCGTTCGTCTTTTCAGCAGGGAAACCATATCGGCGATGCTTGCCGAGGCCGGGTTCAGTCTGGAATCGATTGCCGGCGACTACAGCGGCAGCGACTTCGATGAGGAACACTCTCCGAGAATGATGCTTTTCGCCCTGAAACCCTGATTTTTACGGCGATCCGCCCGCAGTGCACCAGCGGCTCGGGATGCGCCTTCAGGCAGGAACGTGATGTTGTCCGCCGAACAGGGCAGGACGGGAGCGGAGTTGCCTAATGCAGCATATCCCTGTCGCGATACCACTCGAATGCGCTTCTGATGCTGTTTGCATGAGGCTCGCGCCTCATGCCGAGTTCGCGAACGGCCTTCGACGAATCGTAATAGAGGTTTTCCGAAGCCACCCTGAACATGGAGAGGTTGAAAAGCTTGGATATGCCGTTGCGGCCTTTGTGCATATCCAGAAGCGATTTCAGTATTCTGGCCATCCAGAACGGCAGGGGAAGATACACTTTCGGTGCTCCGGTAACGGCTGAAATCGTCGCGACAAGCTCCCTGTAGGACACATTGTCGCCGCCGATGATATACCGCTCCCCGGTTCTTCCCTTCTCCATCGCCGCAACAATCGTTTCCGCTACGATTTCCACATCGATCACGCAGACGCCGCCAACCGGAAAAAACGGTATCTTACGGTTGTACACATCCTTGATCAGCCGTCCTGCATTGAAATTGATGTCTCCGGCACCGAAGACAAAGGCGGGATTGACGATGACGCAGTCCAGGCCTTTTTTCACCGCTTCGGCCACAAGCTGCTCCGCATTCTGTTTTGTCCGGGCATATTCAAGATTGAGGCTGTCGAAGTTCCAGCTCGAATTTTCATCGAGAGGCTTTTTCCCGCTGCACATGCCTACTGCCGTAATCGAACTGACATGCACAACCCTCTGCACACCCGCTCCCATCGATGCATCGAGGATATTCCTGGTACCCTCCACATTGACGGCCTGCAGCAGCGGATTGCGCTTGTCGCCCATGTAGGTGAGCCCGGCGGAATGATAGACCTGCCAGGTGTCCTTGAGCGCACTGTCCAGAGAGTTCCGGTTGGTAACATCTCCATAGACAAGGGTTATCCTGTCGAGCACTCCCTCCAGGGAGGTCAGATCGGAGCTTTTGCGGACAAGAACATGAATGTCGTCGGCCGTCGAGGCCAGTTTGTGGACAAGACGCGATCCGATAAAACCCGTACCGCCAGTCACCAGAATTTTTTTCTTCACCAATACTGTACTTCAATCATTGAAAGAACGGCACAGGCCTGCCGAGAGAACACTTATTCTGTCGGAGCCTGCTCCTCTACTGCTATGACGCCGGAAAGAATTTTCCGGCGGATATCCTCGACACGATCGTGAACCCCTGCGCCGAAAAGCGCCGAGTTGCGGTCGTTGTAAACATAATCGGTATAACGGTCGCCTATTCCGAAAACCCTCACGGCTCCGCCTCTGAAGGTGCCGGCGAGCACATCTTCAACGCATTTGAGGACGGCCCGGTCGATGGTCTTGACCATACTGGTCAGAACAAACCCCGGAGCGTCAGGCTCCTGGTCGCGATCGGTGCAGATAACCAGTTTTTTTGTGGTGCGGGCAGCCTCGATCACCCCCATGCCGCTTGCGCCGGCAGCCTCATAGATGATATCGGCGCCACGGGCGTACTGACCGAGAGCGAGCTCCTTGCCCTTGGCCGGATTGGCGAAAGCGCTTCCGGTCATGCCGATATAGGCGGGAATGACCGTCGCCTCGGGATTGACATACTTCACCCCTTCGGTAAAGCCGGTCTCGAACTTTCTGATGATGCCGGATTCCATGCCTCCGATAAAGCCCACGGTATTGGTTTTGGTAACCAGACCCGCAACCGCCCCGGCAAGAAACGAACCTCTTTTTTCTTCAAAAACAACACCTGAAAGATTTTCGGGAAGCGGCGTCCCCTTTTTCGGGATATAGTCGATACAGACAAATTTCTTGTCGGGAAAATCCCTGGCGATAGCGGTAATGTCATCACTGAAAAGGAGTCCTACGCCGATGACCAGATCGACATCGGGATCGGCCGCCATCTGCCTGAGAGCCGCTTCCCTGTCGGCTCCTTCGCCTGAGGGTTCTGAATGGATAAAGCTGATGCCGTGTTTCTCTTTTGCAAGCTCAAGGCCGTGATATGCCGAATCGTTGAAGGAGCGGTCACCGAGACCGCCGACATCGAAAACAAGGCCAACCCTCAGGTTGCCCGCTTCCGCTCTGGAGGATGATTTCTCGGGTGTCGAAGAACCCGAACAGGCGCCGAGAAAAAAAACGGATGCCAGAAAAAAACGGAAAAGACGGTTCATGATTGCAACAGGAAAAGGCTGGATTGCAGATAATGATGTCGGATATCAAGATTTTTCACGAATTCCAAGTTAGAAAAAACCAGCTCCATTTAAAAATGGAGCTGCAAGAAATTTGCCGGCACTGATAAGTGCGCGTCCGGGATATCGTCTGCCGGAGTTGGCGGTATATCGCAAACTTCCTGTTATATTTATCTTTACCAACAGAGAAAGAACTATCCTCGAGAAAATGCCCTGCAGATGGATGTCGCGCTGAAAACCATATACTTCAAGCCGGGGGAAGGTTTCGACATCGAATCTTTTCTGAACTCTTCGGCATTTCCGGTACGGTTCCGGCCCGAACAGCGGCGAAAGGAGCGGCGGATTTTTTACGACACCTTCGAATGGCAGTTTTTCAATCAGGGGCTTGCCGTGGCCATAACCGGCAGGAGGCTCGTGCTGCTCGATCTGCAAAGCGGTATCGAGCGCCTGTCGATACCGTTTCTTTCCACTCCCGGGCATTTTCTCCCGGCAACCCTTACTCCCGGAGCCCTCAGAACGGAGCTGGAGACGACCGCCGGTCTTCGTGCGCTGCTCAGGCGCTGCACTGTCGATACGGAGGTGTTCCGCGCGAGAATACTCGACAGCGAAGAAAAAACGATCGGCTTTCTGCTGTGGGAATGCTTCGCCCTGATACGGAAAGGCGAAAAGGAGCCCGTTATCCGAACACTCGCCCTGAAACCCCTTAAAGGGTTCCAGAATGAGATCCGGGACCTCGCCCGGCATTTCGAGGATCTTCTGGGCGGCGAATGCGTCTCGGAATTCAGGGATATCTTCACCATGTTGATGGAAACGGCAGGCCGGAGGATAAACGACTACAGCGCGAAAATCACCCTCGCACTCCGGCCCGGCGACCCTGTGCGGAAATCCGTCGCCGCTCTGCTGCTTGCCGCCCTGGGCGTCATGAAACGCAACGAAGGGTGGATAGGAATGGATGTCGATACCGAGTTTCTGCACGACTACCGGGTAGCCGTCAGAAGAACCCGTTCGGTCATCAGCCGGATCGGCGGTATTTTCGATCCGGAAACAACCGAAACCTGCAGCAGGGCATTCCGTGAAGCAGGCAACCGGTGCAACGCATTCAGGGACAGCGACGTCTATCTGCTCATGGAGTCCGAATACCGGGCAATGCTTCCCCTGTCGCTTGCCGGGCATATCGACCCTTTCTTCCGGGACCTTCGTGCGGCCCGAACCTCCGAGCGGAGGCGTTTCAGCGCATATCTCCGTTCAAAAACATACTCCGGAATGATCGCCGGATGGGAGAGGCTGCTCGAAGAGGTGCTCGACAACCCTTATGGAGGCACTCCCCCTGCCGCCGGGCTTGAACCGACGCTCTCCGTTGCGAAAAAACATATCGAAAAGGCATGGAAAAAGGTAGTGCGCCATGGACGGGCGATCCCGTCGGAGGCCTCCGACGACGAGCTCCACATGCTGAGAATCGACTGCAAGAGGCTGCGATACCTCCTCGAACTGTTTTCATCGCTTTTTCCCGATAAAACCATCGGGCCGGTCGTCAGACACCTGAAGGAACTTCAGGAAAATCTCGGCATGTTCGTCGATCTGGCCGTACAGCAGCGTTATCTGCTCACCTGCCTGGAGGGCATGAAGGGAAAGCCCCCGAACCCGGAACTCGCCGCAGCGCTTGGGGGACTTGTCAGCCTGCTGCATCTCCGGCAGGAGAAGGCCCGGAAAGCTTTTCACCACACCTTCCGGCTTTTCGACAACGACGAAACCGGGACACTTTTCAGGGAACTTCTCAACAGCTGATAAACCAGAATGAAAACCATTGCGCTCTACAGCATAAAGGGAGGGGTCGGAAAAACCGCCGCCGCCGTAAATCTCTCCTATCTGGCATCGAGGAACTCGCAACAGACCCTTGTCTGCGATCTGGACCCCCAGGGCGCAAGCTCCTACTACTTCCGGATAGCCGCGCGTGAAAAATACAACAGCAGCAAGTTTCTTCAGGGCAGCAAAAAAATATACCGGAACATCAAGGCGACCGACTACGAAAACCTCGATCTGCTGCCGTCGGATTTTTCATACCGCAATCTCGACCTTGAGCTCCTCGAGGAGAAAAACCCGCAGAAAAAACTCAGGAAAAATCTCGAGGAACTCAGCGATGAATACCGCTACATATTCTTCGATTGTCCTCCGAACCTCACCCTCTTTTCCGAAAGCATCTTTGCCGCCGCCGATCTGATTCTCGTGCCGGTCATACCCACCACCCTTTCCATGCGAACCTATGAGCAGCTCAAGGGGTTTTTCGAAAGCAGCGGCCTCGACGCTTCGAAAATCAGGGCGTTCTTTACCATGGCCGAAAAACGCAAATCGATGCACCGGGACATTATCGAAGCCGGCTCCAGCCAGCCCGACTTTTTCCGGGAGATCATCCCGTACAACTCCGAAGTCGAAAAAATGGGGCTCTACCGGGCGCCTCTCAATGCCGTGCTCCCCTCCTCCGTCGCCGCAAAGGCCTACAGCCGGCTCTGGGAAGAACTGTGCCTGAAAGCGTTGCGGTAACCCTCCGAAGCAGCCCGGCCTGCTATTTTGAAACCTTTCCTGATCCAGTATGAAAACGGCAAAGGCATCGTTCCATCTGAACCGGACCATCTTTGCCGGCATTGCATCGGCAGCCGTCCTGCTGATTCTGGCATTCTGCCACTTCCTGAAGCCGCCGCAGGATCTCGATGCCGTAAAAAAATCAGGGAAACTCCGGGTCATCATGACCTGCGATCCGGTCAACTATTTCATCTACAAAGGCGCCCCGATGGGCTACAGTTACGAACTTGCCCGGAAGTTCTGCGACGATCTCGGCGTGGAAATGGAGGTGGTCATGGTTCGCGACCTCGACAGGCTGCTTTTGAGCCTGAGGTCCGGCAATGGCGATATCGTAGCCCACAACCTTACCATTACCGGCCCGAGAAAGCTCGAAGTGAACTTTACCGAACCCATCAGCTTCACCAGCCAGGTGCTGGTGCAGAGAAAAGAGGCGGGAAAGGAGCCGATCAGAAAAATCAGGGAACTCCACGGAAAAACCATCCATGTCCGCTCAGGCTCGGCCTACTACACCCGGCTGCAGAATCTCCAGCGTTCCGAGGGAATCGATCTCGATATTCTCACCGTACCGGGCTCGAAAAGCACCAGCGAGATCATCACGGATGTCGCCAACCGGAAGATCGCCTATACGGTGACCGACCGGAACATTGCCGATGCGCACAGGTCGCTCTACCCCGATCTCGATTTCGAAACCGGGTTGAGCCGAAACCTTCCGCTGGCATGGGCCGTCCCGAAGCAATCCGCCGGGCTGCTGAGAGCGCTGAACCGGTGGCTCGCCCGTGAAAGCACGCAAACATACGTAAAGGTGCTGCAGGACAAATACTACCGGCAGCAGTACACCTTCAAAAAAAGGGCGATGCACGCCTTCTATTCCGGAAAAGCCGGCGAAATTTCCGACTACGACCCTCTGGTCAAAAAATATGCTCAAAGCATCAAGTGGGATTGGCGGCTGCTGGCTTCGCTGCTCTACGAAGAGTCGCATTTCGATCCTCAGGCCGTCTCCTGGGCAGGGGCCATGGGCCTCATGCAGCTGATGCCGGCAACGGCGCGCATGTTCGGCATGAGCGATCTCTTCGACCCGGAAACCAACATCAGGGCGGGAACGCTTTACCTTGCCTGGCTGCACAGGGAGTGGGACGATATTGCGGACCCGGAAAACCGCATACGCTTCATTCTCGCTTCCTACAATGCCGGTCCCGGCCATGTTCGCGACGCACAGAAACTGGCAAGGAAATACGGAAGGGATCCCGATGTTTGGGAAGGCAGCGTGGAAAGGTATCTGGAGCTGAAATCGGACCCCTTCTACTACCGCGACGAAGTAGCCGAATATGGTTTCTGCAACGGCATCATGCCGGTCAATTACGCGCGGAACATTCTCTCCAGATACGCACAGTACAAACAGGTCATTCCGCAGTGAACAGCCGTCAGCCAGCGGATGCTAAGACGTTGCCGGACGGGCCATTCGGGAAACCAATACGGCTTTGAGCGACCTGAAAAGAATTCCCGGAAACGAAGCGTGCCGTACAGGGCGGCTTCGGCTGGAGATCCGGCGGATTTTCGGGACCAGGGCTTTTGCCACCCGTTCCGGATCTTCGGCGACATGCTCCAGAAATCGTCGGGTTTCGGGTGAAACTCCCCGAAAAAGAAGCTCGGTTCTGACCAGGCCGGGACTCAGTTCATGCACGCCGATAGAGCCGACGCCGTTTCGGAGAAGTTCCTCCGAAAGAAAGGCCGTGAGAGATGCCACGGCGGTTTTCGAGACCCTGTGCGGCAGCGAAGAGCGTGAAAAACGTGCTCCTGCAGGCGAAAACCCCATATTGAACAGGTGATAGAGCGGCCGGAGCGAAGGGGGCTGCCGGAGCATGAGCCCCACCACTTCGCCGGAGGCCATCATGCTGCCCGCAAGATTGGTAGAGCAGACCTCGAGCATTTCCCCGCTGTCGAGATCCCAGAGCGGACGCTGCAGGGTACCGGCGCTTCCTGCATTGTTGATCCAGCGGTCCACCCTCCCGAGTCGTTCGCGCACGAACGACAGAAAACCGGTCAGCTCCGAGGGACGGGAAACGTCGCACACCATCCCGTGCACCTCACCCGAAGGCACCCGGAGTACGAGATCGTCAAGGGCGCCTGCCAGACGCACCGCATCCCTGCCGCAGATCGCCACCCGGTCGCCGGCCTCAAGAAATCCCGCTGCAAGCGCAAGACCGAGCCCCGCACTTCCCCCGGTAATGACCACGCCCAGCTGTCCCGTCGTGTTCAATCTTCGCAACCGCCGGTTTTTTCAAGAGGAAAATCGGAAACCGGGTAAAGTTCCCAGCCGGATGCGTCGAAATGCCACCACTCGGAGGGAAACGGCTCGAACCCCTCCTCCTTCATGGAAGATTCAAGCAGTTCGCTGTTGCGCCGGGCGGCAGCCGAGGAACCGGTCCAGCCCCTGGCCGCCTTCTCGGAAAAATCGTCGTAACCCGTAGGCATCTCAAGAGGCCGCCCGGTGCTGTCGGCGAGGCTTACATCGACGGCGGCTCCGCGATTGTGGCGCGACCCTTTTTTCGGATCGGCCACATAGCGTTCGTCGGGGAGAATGGCCCAGAATTTTTTCTGCACCGACAACGGGCGGTAACAGTCGAAAACAATCAGCCGGTACCCCTTCCGGCGAAGCTTTTCCTCTACCCTCAGAAGCCGCATGGCGACATCGCGGCGCAGGAGACACCTCGATGCGGGATAGATCGCTTTGCCGGTGAAATTGTTTGCTGTCGCGTAACGGATGTCGAGAATGATCGAAGCGTCATAGTCCGCAAGATCGGCGAACATCATATCAGGTCCTCGTGCAATAGCCGATCCGAAAGGCAGCACGAGCAGAAAAAGAAAAATGAACCCTTTTTTCATATGATCATGAAATCCGAATGCATTGATTGATATTACTGTTGGGAGCGGGAAGGCAGCCAGTAACGGTAGAGCCTCGAAACACTTTCAGGAATCAGCTCACGCCACTCCTCTCGCTCTTCATCATTCAGTTCGGGCATATTTTCGTCGGTTCCCGACAGCAGAAAAATCGGGGTAAGCAGATGCGCTTCGGCATCGCCCTCTGCATTGAGGGCGTCGAAAACCGGCAGCCAGTCGTCCCACCGCAGCTCCATGCCGAGAATGAATCCCAGCGCCCAGGCCTTTACGGCAAGCTCCTCCTCTTCGGGATCACCGAACACGCACTGGTCGAAAAGCGGGGAGTAACTCTCGGGATCGGCATCGAAAACCGAAACAACCGAATTCATGTAACGTACGATCAGGCCTGTCATACGGGCACCCTGCTCGGGAGATGAAAACGAGGGGGGCGCCTCACCCTCGACATCCAGAACCATCGGCAGCCACTCTGATGGTGTGATGAGCGAGGGCCCAACCGCCAGAGCGGCGAGGAACCCGTCGAGCATATCGAGCGTCATGGATTTGTCGTCGTGGGTGTCGAGAAGAAGAAAATCCTCAAGCTCGTCGAGCTCTTCGCTTGAAAGCGACTGAAACAGATCGTCGGAAGAAGTCATAAAAAAGAATGTTTTCGGTGGTTAGCCTTGCACGTTTTTACACGGAGTTTCAGACAGAAAGCCTATACGAAAGGTAACGATATTCCTTGAGAAGATGAATAAAAGCTTTATAATTTCGTCTGTTATGAGTTTTTCGACCGCCTGTTCAGGAAAAAGATACCCGGCATGAACGTGCGGGATTTTTTGGAATTACATTTGGATTTCATGCTGAAAAACAACTAACTTGAAAAGTTGAGTGCCGACCGGCCAAAAGCCAGAAGTGACAATCCCGTTCATCTTAACAAACGCTTCGCATATGCAGCACAGGAATTTGTTATGCCTACCGCGCTCCGTTTCCGGAAAATCCCGGCACCCGTTCCGTTCATTTTGCCTCTTTTTCTTTCTCTCTTCCTCGATTTTCCTCGCTCCTTCTTCCGACAGTTTTGCAGCTCCATCTTCTGAACAAAGTCTCATCCAGTCCGGCACCGAAAAGGCCGCCTGTTCCATGCGGAGCTTTTTCAGCGACGTCAGGCAGTTTTTCGGCATCAGGTACCGCTTCGGCGGACAGAGTACGGAAGGATTCGACTGCTCCGGATTTGTACGGTTCATGTACGACCGGGTGTTCAACACGAAACTTCCCCGCACCTCGATTGAAATGGCCAGCATCGGCCAGAAGGTCGAGCGCAGCGAACTCAAGCCCGGCGACCTGGTATTTTTCCAGACCCGTGGAGGCAACCGTATCAGCCATGTAGGCATCTTCGTCGGCAACGACACCTTCGTACACTCCTCCGTCTCCAGGGGCATTACCGAAGACAAGCTCCAGCAGAACTACTACGACAAACGCTTCGCCGGGGCCGTGCGGGTGCTCGACAACATCATCCCCGACTTCCCTTCCATGCCCCTGCAGTCCAGCAGGAACACAGAGAACAAAGAAGCTTCCTGAGAGGCTTGCGGGGTTTTCTTTTTTTTCTTTCTTCCATTCTGCCGACAAGCGGTTAACCTGTCAGGCATTCATATCCTTTTGCCCTGCTTGACAAGGTTCAGTAAGCATGCAGAGGTATTTGCTGCTTATGTCAGATAGAGGCTTTCCGGCGCAAAGAACCCATCAGACTGTTTAACTATTTTCATTGAAAAAGATTATAGGCTTTTTTCTTTTCAAGAAAAAAAACAGAATGCATGTTCATGTCCACTGTGGCAACGGTGAGGCAAAATTCCGGCTCGAACCTGAAATACAGCTCGAAAAAAATTATCGTTTAACACCTGCAGAAAGAGATAGAAGGAATCATCAGGGATCGTCATGATGAGCTCGGAAACTCCCGGCAAAAACACATTAAAGCCTGAGGTGACAAACATCTCGTCTCACGGATTCTGGTTGCTCAGTTGCGGAAAGGAGCACTTCCTTTCGTTCGACGAATTTCCCTGGTTCAGAAAAATCCTGAATATTGAAGAACCATGCCCCGGCCATTTTTACTGGCCCGAACTGGATGTCGATATCAGCATCGGTATGATTGAGCATCCCGAAAACTATCCGCTCTCCTTTGAATAGTTTTTTCTTATGGATTCCCCCCTCACGCGAAAAGCTCCCCCCAGGCAGGCCATAAAGGGCCTGTGCAATTCATGCCTGTGGCGATCATACGCTCGAACTCGCTACCTGATGTATCAGGAAATGGAATCGAACATCGAGGGAAGCTTTCTCGAAAAGTACAACTGGACGGGACTGCTTGACCGGAACCGACAGGTTCAGCAAAGCGGATTAAGGCTGTTCCCTTCTTCTGCCCAGAAGTAGTGCTTCTGATATTTCAAATCACATATATTCCCGTTCCCGCTTCTTGAACGGGCAGTGTTTGCCGATAATCAGCAGAGCATCTTCATGGTGTCAAAGGATTTTCGTGCGAACAACACATCCAATAATACCGTTCCTATAATAGCTTATTGTTTCAGATCAGCAGGATCAACGACATCCTGGTCGTCACTTAAATCCACAGGCGTATCTGAGGGTTTGTCGAATCCGTATGAAGTACCCTCACGAGCGCCTTCATCTGTTGGTTCACTTGTCGCAGCATCCCCATCTCTGGCAGCATCGTTGAGTTGATCAAGAGCACTTTCTGCAAATATGCTGTTGTTGCCGAGCATGCCAACCATGGCAATTAAAAAAAGGACGCGATACACTTTTTTCATAACTGTGGCGTTTTCATTCCTGATTGGATCAATTACACAAAAAAACATCTGAAAATATCATTTATCAAACACAATCCATTAAAAATCCATATCATGAAAAAGTTTTTTTAAAACAATGACTTAACCGATGTATTCCTGCCTTGATAATCTGACGGCCAAAACGTTATTTCTTAAATAAACGCAATACCGGTAACAATGGGGAGTGGCACAATAAGGCCGTCAAAAACGCTGGCCGTAACAGAAACCATTTTACGATGCTGCCTTATATTCGCAGTTATTTTTTCTCTTAAACTGCCGAGCGGTCATGCTCGTATCACAGCTGAACGGATGTCAAATCTTGCTGGCAAGGCGGAAACGTATACGTCCGATAATGGAAGCTATACGGTGACGATCACCTACGGGAACAACTCCGCATCATGGAGTATGAAAGAGCATGGTTATGAACTCTGGAACAAGCCGCTCTGGGTTGAGCCCGGTCATGCCTCAGTGTCCGACAACGGCTCGGTCATTATTCTCCCGCTCTGGGGCTGGAGCGACGAAGGCGGATCGAGCGGCATGGCTGTCCATGACAGGGATGGAAATCTGGTTCGGGAAATACTTTTCAGGAATGCAGCAACGGAGAACAACACGCTCCGGTGGATCAGTAAATATGCGGTTTCTCCTGAGGGAGACATGATTGTGACCGGCGAAAATGGAACAAAACAATCAACCATTACCATGTTCATTACCGCAACCGGCAATATTGCATGGACACAGAATACCAGCCTTGGTGTTGTCGTCGATATTGTGGTTTCACCGAAAGGAGATTACTCGTTGGTAGCTACCCGCAAGAGCGATAACAGCGACATGGCGTTTACACTGCTTGGCCGTGATGGCAAAATACTCTGGAGTCGCCCCATCGCCGCAAATTTCTCTTACGATGAACACTATGTTCGCTTCAGCCAAAACCTTCATACTTTCTATATTTACGATCTGAAGGCTCGCAGGCACATAAGTTTACCCCTGCCGGTTCAGAGCCCTGGTTAGTTACAGAAGAAATCACTGATATATCTCCGTATTTTGTTATGGCTATTGTAAATAAGATTCCATATCAGTATCATTGGTCAATGAGAATTGCCGTTTTTGCAAACCAAATCATGAATAATGCAATGGAAAAAATCATCAGCGCAGAAAGGGAACGCCTGCATCGCATGGCAAGAAAGACCCTCCCCGGTTTTGGTTTCTTGAACTCGGGATCACAAAATACGGTAGCCCATATGGACATACAGGCCGCAAGCGACTGCGATGGGGGTTGTGGAGGCCAGTGCCTCTCCGGTTGTAAAGATGAGTGCATTACGGTCAGCAAATAAGCTGTTCCGCTATTCAGGATATCCGTTACAAACTGCGGGGATCGAATCAGAATGTTCATCCCCGCAGTTTGTATTTCCGCATTCAACGACTGTGTTTTTGCCCCAACCTCCTTTATGGTCTTGAGATGATGCAGTATTTGCATGCTTTAGCAACAGCTGATGTATCGCTGTACGCCTTCCCCTCTTGTGATCAATGATTATCGTGTATTTATGTGTGCATCTGTCGCCAGGCCACCAGTCGTGTGGCAGCAGTCCAAAGCGAAAACCGTAACGTTCATGGTAACCGAAGATTGCCAGTTACGTTGCCGATATTGCTATTTCACAGGAAAAAACAGCCACAGCGCCATGAGTTTTGAGGTCGCCCGGAAGGTTGTGGATTACCTTACAGAAAATCGGGAACTCTTTTCAGAGCCCTCGATTGTATGGGATTTTATCGGTGGGGAACCCCTGCTGGAGATTCGTCTTATCGATGAAATTTGTAACTATATAAAGGTCCGTCAACAAGAAAAGCATCATCCGTGGGGCGCAAGTTACCGTTTCAGCATTACAACAAACGGCATCCTCTATGCCAATCCTGCCGTACAACGCTATATCACGAAAAACCATAAAAATCTCAGCATCGGTCTCACACTTGACGGAACACCACAAAAACACGATCTGAACAGAGTCTATCCCTCGGAAAAGGGCTCATATGCAGACATCGTCAAAAATATCCCGCTCTGGCTCAAACAGTTTCCTGACGCCAGTACGAAAGTAACGGTTTCGAGCGACGATCTGCCTTTTGTAGCCGAAAGCGTCTTGCACCTGCATGATCTGGGTATCAGGCACGTCAGCATCAATGTCGTCTTCGAAGATGCGTGGAAAGAAGGCGATGATCAACTGTTCGAAGAGCAGTTGATCACGCTTGCCGACGCGTTCATCGATCAGGAATTATTCAGGCAATGCACCTGCTCGTTCTTTTCTGAAACCATTGGTTATCCGCGAATGGACAATAACAACTGGTGCGGCGCAGGAAGGATGCTTGCCGTCGATAGTGAGGGAAACTTTTACCCCTGCCATCGGTTTACCCCTCCATCGCTTTCGCGGAAAAAAGCAATTTCTGTTGGCAATTGCTTTGACGGGATTAATCTCAACAGATTGCGGCCTTTCCTCTCGCTTGATCTGCGTTCACAAAGCACAGCCGAGTGCGTGGAATGTCCTGTTGCCTCGGGTTGTGCCTGGTGTCAGGGGGCAAACTACGATTATGCAGAAACCCAAACCATTTTCAGGAGAGCCACCAACCTTTGCTCCATGCACAAAGCCAGGGTAAGGGCCAATAACTATTACCGGAACCGGCTCGACCGTATTCTTCATGCCTGAATTTTTCTGCCAGATGCCGCACCTCCTGATTGTAATACTTGAAGAAGGGTCAACCTCGTTCTGTCACTACGAAAACAGCGGCTCCGCTCAGAGCTGCCTGATCGATGCAGACATCCTGCGAAAGGCTGTCCATTATGCCATCACCAACAGGCTGTTTGCAAGTTTTCTTTATGGCGACACCCCCCTGCCGCCAGCTCATGCCATACTCATTGAATCGGTTGAACACGTCAAGATCATTCCAGACCAAACGGTTTGTCACGGTACCGATTGTATGCAGGTAATCGATCTGGCCAACGGTGTCTCCGAAACTTTGATGCGTGCCAAAGCACTTCCTGATAGGGACGACAGCAATAGCAATATTATCCTGCGATTTTCGCGAAAAGAGATCCCCTTTCTGGCTGAAACCGTCAATCATCTTGCCGAAAACTGCCGCAGGGTGAATCTGGTAATCCGTGACCCGGAAAAATTCGGTCAGGCTGAACTCGACAGCTACAGAGCTGAACTCGAATCCATCCGGCGACAGCTCGAAAAGCGTTACCGGCAAGGAGCATTCGGCGAAATCAACGTTGTTTCCGACAGACTGTTTCTTTCCTCCATGCATAACTGTGGCGCTGGCCTCGATCATCTTACACTTGCACCGAACGGCAGGTTCTACCTCTGCCCGGCATTTTATTACGAAAATCCTGAAAACAGCATTGGCGATATCGCCTCTGGATACACGATCGACGACTCGCATCTACTTGATCTTGCTCACGCACCAGTCTGCCGCAACTGCGATGCATATCACTGCAAACGATGCATATTTCTGAACAGGAAGCTTACAGGGGAATTGAATACGCCTTCGAGCCAACAGTGCTCAATTGCACATACCGAGCGCAACGAGTCAAGGAAACTGGCGGAAACGATCAATCATTATCTTCCTCCCGAAAAACGGATTGCCCAAATTCCCGCTATCGATTATCTCGATCCGCTTCTTCCTCTCGCCGATCCCTCGCTCGGCCCGGCGGACAAGGATCGCCTCTTTGCCGGACTGCTTTCTAGGCCGCTCGAAGAGGTACCGGTAAAGGAGCTTCTTCTGCAGCTCTACCGCATCGATCCAGCCCTGCTCACAAAGCTGAAACAGCGCTGCTGTCATCCACCTGACCTCGAAACAAACTGAGCAGGCAATGACGCAGTACACCACTCCGCGCACCGTTAACGTAACGGAATTTATGCAGCGCACGCTGGTTTATCTCAAGCCCTACCGGATTATGGCGGCAGCCAACATGCTGCTGGCCATGCTTACCATCAGCTTCTATTTCATGTACCCGCAGATAACGCAGTACATCATTGATGCTGTTATTGCGAAACGACAGGAATCAATGATCATTCCCGCAGCAGTGGCCCTAACGGGCGCATTTTTGCTGCATGCCGTCAGTAATGCGCTCCGCATTGCAGTCAACACCCGATTCGGACAGAAGGTTATTCTCGATATGCGGCGGGATGTTTACGATCATCTGCTCTCTCTGCCGACAGGATTTTTCGATCGCCATGCATCGGGGGACCTCATGACGCGCATCATCGACGATGTAGCTTCCGTACAGCGCATACTCACAGACGGCGTTGAACGCGCCCTGACAACCTTCATGAGCATTCTTGCCGTACTGGTGATTCTTCTTTTCAAGAGCTACAGTCTCACCGCACTTGCATTGCTACCGCTTGCCGTGCTGACAGCTGGAGCACTCTGGTATACCTTCTCCGCTCATCCAGGCTACCGGAGTCAACGCCGGGAAATCGGAAAACTGAATGCTCTAATCATGGACTCCCTGCAAGGAATCCGACAGATCAAAGCTTACGGACGTGAGGAATTCGAAAGCATACGGTTCTCCGGACAGGCCGAAAGGCTCCGCCAAAGTACTATCAAAGTCATGGACATCTGGGCCGTCTATACTCCCTCCATGACTTTTGCTGGCTCGCTCGGAACAGTACTGGTTCTCTGGGCGGGAACGCCCATGGTGATGCACGGACAGCTTTCCCTTGGCGAACTTGTAGGGTTTCTTTTCTATCTCGGACTCTTTTACGAACCTGTCGGACGAATCGACGGGTTGAACCAGATGGTGCAATCAGCGCGGGCGTCCTCGGAAAGGCTTTTCACGATTCTTGATCTGGATACCGAACGGAAAGAGAGTACCGGAAACACCCCTTTTCCGGAAAAAGTGCTAGGAGATGTCCGGTATGAGTCCGTCAGCTTTGGATACAAGGAGGGAGTGCCTGTCCTGAAAAACATTTCGCTTCATGCCGCACCGGGAGAAAAGATCGCGCTTGCAGGCTCGACAGGGGCAGGTAAAACAAGCATGGTAAACCTTTTGTTAGCCTTTTATCGTCCAGTTTCCGGAAAGATTTTCATCGATTCACGGGATATCTCCTCGGTGCCGATCCACTCCTTGCGCAAACAGATCAGCCTCGTAAGCCAGGAACCGTTTCTGTTCAACGGCACCATACGCGACAACCTGCTTTATGGCCAACTCGAAGCCTCACTGGAGAAAATGCTTGCTGCTGCGGATGCCGCTAACTGCAGCGCATTCATTGAGGCATTGCCTGAAGGCTACGAAACCCTTGTCGGCGAACGGGGTGTCATGCTCAGCTCAGGCGAGAAACAGCGTATCAGCATTGCCCGAGCGCTGTTAAAAGATGCACCAGTTATCATACTTGACGAAGCAACTGCAAGCGTCGATAATGCCACCGAGCAGCTTATTCAGGAAGCGCTGGACAGGCTCATGAAAAACCGGACAAGCTTTGTTATCGCCCACCGGCTCAATACCATCAGTAATGCAGATCGAATACTGGTGCTGCACCATGGAGAGATCGTCGAAGAAGGCACCCATACGGAGCTGCTCAACAAGCAAGGCCGGTATACCCGATTTTGGATGATTCGAAATGAACAGGAGCGTGTGGCAACTCAAGTCTGGCCGAACGAGACAATGGACAAAGAGGCATTCTGAAGGGTTATCCGTTTTTTTTCGAAGTCCCGAATGGAAATGGAATCGAACGTCGAGGGAAACTTCTGAAGGAAGATACCGCTATGGGCTGCACAATACCCTCCGCTCCGGTTTTGCCGAAGAGCGCCGGAGGCAGTCTCTTCCTGTCAGGCTGCAATGCGGGCCGAAGTCCCGTCCGTACCGTGAGAACGGCGTAACGGCACCCTACAATGTCTGTTCAATGGAACTGGCGGTTACGGCCATTACAGCGCGGGCCCATGCAAATTTTGCCCTGATAAGGTCAAAATCGGAACCGGAAGCTTCCATGCTCGCAGTACCCTTGATCAGGAAGCCTGCTCCAGGGCCAATATGCCCGGCAACCTTGCGGCTTCCCAGCGTAATCAGTACCTGATTGTCAAAAGCGATGTTCGCTTCCGTACGGTGCATGTACCCGACAGGAATAAGGATTCGCTCATCATCAGTGATCCGGATATAACTGTTCCAGGTATTGACCATGTGAGGACCATCCTGCCCCAGTGTGGCTATCGCAACCACTCCGTCTTGTTTTAATACTTCCCTTAATTTCTCCGGAATCATCGGTATTCTCCATTATGTTGTAACAAAAAATGTAATGCTGCCGGTTGCTCCATCGCTGTAAGGGTATATACAAACAATTGTCAAGATATTGCGTCCCTTCAGACAAATCCCTGCGTGACGCATGAATCCTTACCTGATGATGCCTTTCGCCTGCAGGGCCTCGCGCACCAGTTGCTTGCGAAGGGGCAGGTCGGCTTCGCCGAGAACATCCATGTTGAGGGCGAAGAACCAGACCTCATCCTCCGTTTCGATATAACCGACATACCATCCGACCTGAGTTTTCAGCGACGAAAGCACCATCGTGCCCTCGACGCCTTTACGGGCGAACAGCCCTGCAAGCGCGGCATCCCCTGCCGCTGCAGGAGACGGAAACATGAGGAGCAGCATGAGACGCAACATCGCCGGCTTGAGGGTGCTGCGTTTCGGACGGTTCACGTGATTGGATT
>JAAXXP010000006.1 GCA_013334435.1 Chlorobiaceae bacterium
TGAAACAGGATTTGAGGAACTGCTGAATATTGATTGCACTCAGGCCGATCTTGAGGCAAGGAACATTCTGTTTATGAATGATGGGTGGGAGAGGTATTTCGTGAAAATGCTGAGTCTGGTTGAGTGAAGTTTATAGGCTTTGCTTTGTGGATACATGTTATACGGAATTAATCACTATGCATCAGAAAGGTGTTATATTTGTGATATATCAGTGAGAATGTGTTTTCATCAGTATTCTGACTTTTGATAATCAAAACATAAAAAGGTTATTCCATTATGCCCATCATTCACCTATCCGATACCGATACGAAGGCTTTTGACGAAAATCACCTTATTCAGCAGGTGGCAAAGGAAAAGTTTGAAAAGCTTGTACAAGGGTTCATAAAATCGCTTTCTGATAAGGCAAATGATGAGAATTACAGGTCTCATTCATTTCGCACAGAGACTTCACGAGTTCATAATACAATTCTGATCAATGGTAAGCGTGGTATGGGAAAGACCTCGTTTATTCTGAGCATCCTTGACCAAAAAAATCAAAAAGCATCTTGGCTTGACGAAGTCTGCAATTTGCGTATCATTGATCCGACCATGATTGAATCAAAAGAGCATATTTTTCTGAACATCATTGTCCGGATTAAAAAGAAGATCGAAGAGTATCGGAATAGTAATTGTTACAAAAGTGACAATTGTTTTCAAGAATGGAAAGATTCACTCAAAAAGCTGGCTGGTGGTCTCTGTGTTCTCGATGGTGTTGGTAGTGACCCTCTGAAAAATGACCTTTGGGATTCCCCTGAACTGATTCTTGAGAAGGGATTGGTCAATTCAAAACAAGGGTCGGAACTCGAGCAGAACTTCCACTTATTTCTTGATGCGAGCTTGGTATTGCTTGAAAAAAAAGTGTTTTTACTTGTGCTTGATGATATTGACACCTCCCTTAAGGAAGGCAAGGCTATTCTTGAAATATTGCGCAAGTATCTTACCTCAAGAAAGTTGATCATCGTCATGCTGGGCGATATCGATCTTTATGCCACTATTGTGCGGCAACTTCAGTGGGAAAAGATGGATCCAAACGAGGCGCTTCTCAAGTATGAAAAAGATGGTTCAGAAATAAAAGGATTTTATCGTTCACAGATCGAGCATCTTGAGGAACAATACCTCACCAAACTCCTGAAGCCGGAAAACAGAATAAAGCTTCAAGCCATTCAGGAGATGAAAAAGCATTTGACGGTGCAATGTGATAAGGAAGACGAGCAGTCGTTGACTGATGTTGTTGCTCGCCTTATAGAAACTGTTTTTCTTACAAAGCCCCAGGCTCAATATGCGAAACTGTATGAGCAGACATTGCTTGCTCAGTCCACCCGATCGGTAGTCCAGGTACTGAGAGGCGCTCGTGATAGTGGAATAATCTGCCCGAAAGAGAGTGACAAGAATCAGCTTTCTCCTAACGCTTTTGTAGAGGTGCTGCGACAGCTCTTTTTTACAACTCTAAAAAAGAATCTCGAGCCATTTGATTTGCTGTATACCACAAAAGACCGGAGCCTGCTGAATCGGGTTGCAGTGTATATGCTGAAACAGGCAATCAGTCGCGACTCACATATGAAGCTGCTGCCGGAATACCGTGATGATGAAAAAAATATTACCATGCTTTTTCTCAACGCAGAAATCAATGCTCAACTGACACCTCAGCACTATCTTTCCTATATGATTAAGGTTGGATATGCGCTTGAAAGATTTGGTGATGCTGAAAAGCAACAGGGGTTTTTTGATCATGTTGGCCTTGATAGTGATATATCAAATGCGAACATTGCTAGGCGTTTGCTATCAACTATCAAAATAGATTTTAATAGCCCAAAAAGTGTGTTTTTTGGTAATTTTTTTCTTTCAGGGAAAGGAGGTCTTGAAAAGAGTAAACTGGCTCTTTTTATGAGTTATGTGATATCTCCTAAGAAAAAAAGTTATATGTATATATCTTTCCTTAATCTTCTTGGAATATTAGCTGATATTTCAATGTCGATAAAAGTTTCTGCCGATGGAGAACTCGATACAGAGTGTCAGAAAATATTGGAAAGTTGCAGGCTTATTCGAGGTATACATAGTTACAATATTGATGCTATTGGGGGCTCGTTTAATGATGGTGTCGATAAGTATTATGATATGCCCGAATTTGATATAGATGCTGGGCTTATTAAGGATATATGTATATGGGGTGGTAATGTTTTAAAGATTAATCAAATGCTTTCGATGGCGGATTTGGCTAATATATGGGTTCGTTTTTCTTATAGTTTAAATGAAATTGATAGTCGGTCCGAAAATAGCAGAAAAGATTATGCAGAGATGCTTGAGCTCTATGTTGCTGCTTTTCTTAATGCGGTTTATGTTTGTTGTGAAGAGAAAAGGGGAAAACAAATAGATATAACAAATCCATCAACCTCTCCGAATCACTTTTACAATAAATTGGTTAAGTATCATCCGGATGAGAAAGAATGGACTTTTTTCGATTATCTATTAGTCTGTCCTGTTTTTAATAGGGGAAATGATTATAAGAGTCCAGGAAAATATTATGATTCTTTATTGCGTGAATTGAAAAAAATAATACGTATGGATGAGAATAAGAAAAAAACAGGCCGGAGGGTGAAAATAGATTTTAGTGTATTGTTGGAAGATGTCCAGATAAATCTCATACGCAAAATCGCTGGATTTAAAAATATGTCAAACGATGAGATAAGAAAAGAGCTGCAAAAAGACTACAAAAACGTTAAGAGTAATATCGATTCACTGATCGAGAAGGCAAAAGGCTAGTTATGAGGATCCTGATTGCCACAGCCTTTCTCGATTCTCATAAGATACTCGAGTATTATTATGATAATGGTGCTGCCGATTTTCAAAAGCTTCAGAGGCTTCATTTTGCAGAACTCTATGCGCGAGCTCCTTACAAGCCAGATCATTTCATAATCAGTGAACGGCAGGCTTTCTTTGAGGGTAAAAACAGTCTCGGAACATCCCTTACAGGCGCTCTGGAGGCTCTGGCTGACATGTTGTACTTTCGAGGGCGTCAGCTCTATGTGAAAACTGATCGTTTCGATGAGTGGCAGGGGGCGATTCTGAGCGCTTCTCCTTTATTGGTGATAGCATTCAGGATTTATCTTGCATCCAGTAAGGATCCGCTTCTCAATGCGGTTGAGCTTATCCGTATGCATCTGAATCGCACCTGCCTGCCATCTGTCTATGAGCCTCATCTCGAAAATGTTTGCCAGAAACCGGGGCTCACAGAATGCCACATGCATCTGAATGGTACGGTTGAGCCCGATATCGTCTGGCAGGATGCGTTGCAGCAACCTGTAAAGTTCTATCGGTATCTTCGCGATTCTTTCCGGAAAAGCGAAGTTGAAGAACAGTATCTGCAACTTGGACGGATTGAACCGCAGGATTTGTACCGGCTTTTGCAGATTGCCGTCAAACTGAGGGATTGCCTGATCGGAGTTCTTGTGGGTCGGCATGGTTTCGATGAGTGTAGCTCCCGTGAAAAGCTTATGGAAAATCCTTTGCGTTATGCTTCCACAGTACATCCGATGAATATTATAGCTCCGGAGTTGAAATTGAACCCGATTCAGTATGAGGCGCTGTTTCTCCTTCGTGCATTTTCGTATCTGGACAAGGATCATGATGTCCGGTTCGCAGCTCGATTACACTACTATCTTCTGATTAGCTCTTTTTTTCAGAAGCTGCTTGTGCAGCAGAAACGACAGGTCGGATTCGATCAGTTTCAGAAGATTACACTCAATCAACTCAGAGAACATACCGAAAAGCAGTACTCCGCCCGTTTTCAACAGCTTCAGGGTATGCATGGCAACCATCTCGCTATCCTCGAAGGACGTTTTGCACCAAAAGACTCACGGCAAAAGCTGGAGTGGCTTATGATGGCCATAAAAAAAGGCTATAAAACAGAGGGGGAGAAGCCTTTTGAGCTGAAACTGGTCCCCCATTTTCTCAAAGAGAAGGATGTACGCAAGCCTAAAGAGATTCTGACGTTCAGAGACCTTGGGCTCAGATTGAAAAATATCCGTCGATCAGAAGTTTTACTCGATGCTTTGCGTCGGGGGGCAAGTGATGCCGCCCGGTTTGCACAACAGTATATCGTGGGGTTTGACGCTGCTGCCAATGAATTGCATGCTTCACCAGAGGTGTTTGCACCAGTGTTCCGCAAACTGGCATTCATGGGATATGCTAACTTCACCTACCATGCGGGTGAAGATTTTGTGCATCTGCTTTCCGGAATGCGAGCGGTATATGAAGCGGTTGAATTTCTGGAGATGATGCCGGGTAATCGTATCGGTCATGCGACAGTACTTGGGATCGAGCCGAAACTGTGGTTCAAGAGAATCGGGAAATCCATACACATCAAAAAGGGTGAATGGCTAGACAATCTGATTTTTACGTATCAATTTTGCTCTGATGATGGTGGGTTGTCTCACATCTGCCGCAAGCTGGAACAGCCGATTTTCAAGTATTTCAGTGAAGTGTACCAGACCAGTGAATTTCTGCCGGTTCAAACACTGATCGAAGCATGGCTGAGTCGTAAATATGATCCCTTTATCGCGTTAAAGTGGCGAGAGCCAGGTGTTTTCGACAGCTTTGCACGGCAAGAACTCGAAAAATTTCGCTCAACCAGTCCAAAAGCGCAGGATATCTACAGGAAATATCATTCAAGAGATACCATTCGGGAAAGCAATAAACTCATACAGATCGCTTCTGAAGAACTTGTTTTGCATGACGAACTTCGCTTGATACAGTGCCGGATGA
This sequence comes from Chlorobiaceae bacterium, assembly GCA_013334435.1. Lineage (GTDB taxonomy): Bacteria > Bacteroidota > Chlorobiia > Chlorobiales > Chlorobiaceae > Chlorobium. The sequence goes on from JAAXXP010000006.1 coordinate 4,801, forward strand.
TAGAGTTTCTGAATAAAAAACAGATTGCTATCGAGATGCCGCCATCGAGCAATGTCCGTATCAGTCACTACAAGAGCTATGATGAGCATCATATGCTCCGCTGGCTCGGATTGACCCATCCTGACGATCCTAAACCTGTTATTGTTCCGGGAAGTGATGACACGGGTATTTTTATGACCAACCTGAGAAACGAGTATGCCCACATTCAGCGAGTGCTCGAATCAAAAACCGACAAAGACAAAGCAGACAAGCTGATTGCCGATTTGGTCAGAAATAGCAATGTCTATTCTTTTAAAAGATTATGATATAATGATTAATAATTTGTTCTCTTGGAAGTCCATAGGGACGCTGTTGATTATCTCGAACAGGTTTGGATATTTCATATATTGCTGAAAAGCGGTTCCGCCAATAAAACAAAAACCCAACACCCCGTGCCGCGAGGAGCGAGACTTGACGCGCCGGGAACCCTGCATCATGTGATCATCAGGGGGATTGAAGAAGGGAGCATCGTCCGGGACGATACTGACCGGAAAGCCGTTCTGGACCGGATGGGATTACTTGCCAAAGGCTCGGGCACGAGCATCTGCGCCTTTGCGCTTATGCCGAACCACGCGAATATCCTCCTGAAAAGCGGCCCGGACGGACTTTCCTCCTTCATGCGCCGTCTGCTTTCGGGGTACGCGCCGTACTTCAACCGGCGTCACCAGCGCGTCGGGCACCTTTTCCGGAACCGGTACCAGTCCATCGTCTGCGAGGAGGAGGCGTACTTCGATAAACTCGTGGCGTTCATCCACCTCAAACCTTTGCGTGCCGGACTGGTCGAATCGCTCGATCAACTGGCGCTTTATCCGTGGAGCGGCCACGCGGTGCTCCTGGGCAGGGTGAAGTACGACTGGATGGATCGCGACTATGTGCTGCGCTTTTTCGGCGGCAGTGCGGGAGCGGCAAGAACGGCGTATCCGGCATTTCTTGAAAAGGAGCTGGCCACAGACCGTGAACAGGAGCTGTCGGGAGGCGGCCTCGTGCGCTCTCAGGGCGGCTGGTCGAGGGTTCAGTCCATGCGGAAACGGGGCCGGAAAGTCCTCGGCGACGAGCGGATTCTCGGCGGTGAGGATTTCGTCAAAGGGATATTGAAGGAGGCGGCTGACGGGAAAGAGGTTCCGTTGTCGGAACACGAACGGCTGCAGTTGTTTGACAATGCTGCCGAACAGGCATGCGAAGCGGCAGGAGTAACCGTAACGTTCCTGCGCTCGGGGAGCAGGAGCGGCCAGCTGCCCTCTCTGCGGAAACAGCTTGCCAAAAAGGGCGCGTTCGAAATCGGCCTGCCTCTTGCCGAAATTGCACGGCGGCTCGGGGTGACGCCGAGCGCCGTCAGCTATATGCTGAAGCGGCAATGAGGCCTGTTGTCCGAATTCCATGATTGCGATGGTTCTGTTTTGCACTGGTTCCCATGGATGAATTTCGTATCCGGATTTTCAACAACAGATCATTTCCCGCTGCGTATGACACATCCATTCTGTACATCGGTTATCAGGCACCTCTCAACAAGCGCTGAACGCCTTGCGGTCTGCATCGATACGGTTGACGAGGATCGTCTGTGGGTTGATTTTGCCCCGAACCTCGCAAGCCCCGGAAACCTCGTGCTGCATCTTGCGGGCAATCTCGGCCAGTACGTGCTCCGGACGCTCGGAGGGAGCCCCAGCCTGCGTGACCGGGCCGGTGAGTTTTCAGACAAGCCATCAAAAGACCGGGACGCGCTCAAGGCCATGCTGCTGGAGCGCGTCGACCAGTGTATTGCGGTTATCGGCGGGCTTGGAGAGGAAGATCTGGAGCGGATATATGCCGTTCAGGGCAGCGAGCGGACGGGCTTCGACATTCTCCTGCAGGTCTCCGAACATTTCAGTTACCATACCGGCCAGTTCGCCTGGTTCTGCAAATACCTGTTCCACGGGGATATCGATTTTTACAGGGGCAGGGATCTCAACGTCCGGTAAAGGGGGCGGATTATCCGCCTGAAATCCCGACAGACCGGCCTATATTATCTCTATTGCAGTGCATAACAGAACACAGGGATAACCATGAATTCAGGAATAGCAATCAGGGACGAGCAACCCGGCGATGCAGCAGCGATAACCGATCTCACCATCGAGGCATTCAAAACGCTGGAAGTCAGCAACCACACGGAACAGTTCGTGATCGAGGCGCTGCGCGCCGCCGGAGCGCTCACGCTCTCCCTTGTTGCGGAGCTCGACGGTCGTGTGGTGGGCCATATCGCATTTTCGCCAGTGACCATGTCGGACGGCACCACCGGCTGGTACGGCCTCGGGCCGGTATCGGTGTTTCCGGAGCTGCAGCGGCAGGGAATCGGCAAGGCCCTCATACAGGAGGGGCTTCAGCGCATGAAAGCGCTGGGCGCCCGGGGCTGCTGCCTTGTGGGGCATCCGGAGTACTACCGGCAGTTCGGGTTCAGCAATTACGGGGGGCTTGCGATAGAGGGAGTGCCTTCGGAGGTGTTTTTCTCGCTTGCTTTCGATGGAGACACCCCTAACGGGAGCGCCATGTTTCATGATGCATTCATGGCGCGCGCCTGAGATGGTCAATGCTATACTCGGGAGTTGATGAAAACAGGCGAACTCTCAACCTGCTTCGAGACAAACCGTGCGCTTCCGCCGAACCGGTCCTCCTGTTTTTCCGGCGTTTTTTTTGCGTGACCGGCTGGCGTAGAAAAGGCTTGTGAATTCGTTTCCTGTTTGCTAACATGTGAAAGACAAGTGTTTTGCTGGGTACAACCCCCAAACTCGGAAAAACATGCCCCCCATCCCGATGCAATGCTTCAGCATTGTCACGCAGACCTTTTTTCAGGGTTTCCTTTCCTCAAAATTCCGGATTTCAATCCGGAATCCTCGCTTGTCTTTTGTTACCGCATTATACCCGGTTTGAACAGGAGAGGGGATGGCGTAAAACAGCCCCGTCGCCATGTTTGCGGCGAGGCCGGATCAATCTCAGGTTTGTTTTTTCCAATCAAACAACAGGAGCAGACAATGAGCAACTATCCTATCACCGACTTTCAGGGCGATTGCGGGGAGAGCTCGCAGCAAGGGCGGCCGAACAGTGTTGGGTCAGTCAAGGGCCTGCAATGCAACGAAGCTGCCAGTATTCAGGGAAACACGGATCTGAGTACCTGCATGCGCGCCAACAATGGGGCTATGGTGTACGGCATAACCCTGACGGGTTCTCCCGGTATCTATGACTTCGTTGTCAATGTCGATGCACAGGGTCCTCACGGCTTCGGAAGCGGCAGCATGTATCTGGCATTTACCGATGAGTCGGGGGATACCTACTACCTGTCGATATACAGCAGCACCCGGTCGGTGCATACCGTTCGCTACAACAGCGAAAAGCCCGCCATCAAAAGGATATGGTGGAGCGACTACAGCTTCACCGTATAGTCCGCCTGCAGGAATGCCGGCCATGCAGCTTTATCGCGGAGCCATGGCGGGCATTCCATTAAAACGCATTTGCGCACGGAACGCGGTTCGGAGCGGCAAAGGAAACGGTGAATCCCGTGCATTAACAGGCAAGCGGCAACAACGGGTGCTGCAATCCGGTTAAATGTTGTTTTCCGGGCGTTATCTTTTCGTGCGATAGTGTATTTTGCGGAAAAACGATACGGCGTGTAAGCTCACGCGGTGCGGAGAGAGAGGCTTAACCACAGGGGAACGATATGATCGGCTTTTTCAGACGGGTTGTTGCGGTGTACGATTCTCTGGAGCATATCTGGGAGCACAAGCGAACCGAACGCGCTGCCGCCAATCTCCTGATTGCGGCCTTTCTCGGTTCGCTTGCGCTGATCGAGCTGGCCCGTCAGGGGTGGCTGCCCGAAACCGTTGCCGTGCTGCTGCCCAAAAGCCATTTCTATGCCATCAACGTTGCATTTTCCATGCTGCTCGGGATCGAGGTTTTCGGACTGGTGTTCAGCCTGGCGAACTCGGTTTCCGTTTCGGTGGGCAAGCAGTTCGAAATCCTCTCGCTCATCCTGCTGCGCCACTCTTTCAAGGAGTTTATCTACTTCAACGAGCCGCTTGTCTGGGAGCAGGCGTCAAAGCCGGTGCTGCACATTCTCTCCAACGCCGGCGGGGGGCTCCTGATATTCTTTCTGCTCGGGATCTATTACCGGCTGCAGCGCCACCGCGTCATTACGCAGACCGCCGTAGCCACCGCAGAGTTCATCGCCTCGAAGAAGATCGTGTCGCTGTTTCTGCTTCTGGTCGTCAGCTGCATAGGTGTGCTCCAGGGTTATTATTTCCTGCAGGGCCAAACGGTTTACGATTTCTTCTCGATTTTCTACACCGTGCTTGTGTTCAGCGATGTACTGCTGGTGCTGATCTCCCTGCGCTACAGCTCAAGTTATCCCATCCTGTTCCGCAACTCCGGCTTTGCCGTCGCAACCGTGGTCATCAGGCTTGCCCTGACCGCTCCGCTGTATCTCAACGTCCTGCTTGGCGCAGGGGCCATGGTGTTCGCCATCGGCATTACCATAGCGTACAACCGGTTTGAAAAAACAGCACGGCAATCCGCCGGTACAGCGAAGAGTTCGTTGTCACACTGATAACAAGGTGGCTTGGAGTGGCGGACGAAGCGTCTCTGGCCGGGTCTCCGGTGCCGGCTGCTGTTTTCAATGCAATGAGGAGCGTATGCCCCTCCGGGAGTTCATTTCGAGAGCACTTCGAGCTTGACCTTTGCCGTGCCTTTGCCGAAGAATCCGAGCCGTTTGGCGGCTTCAGCGGAGAGGTCTATCACCCTGTCGTCGACGAACGGACCCCGGTCGTTCACGCGCACGATGATCGACGAGTTGTTTTCGAGATTGGTGACGCGCACAATTGCCGGAAGCGGGAGGTATTTATGGGCGGCGCTGGGTTTGTCGGGGCGGAAGATTTCGCCGTAGGCCGTCGGCTGGTTGTTGTGCTGATCGAGGGTTTCCTGGCCGTACCAGGATGCGATGCCGATTTCCTGGTAGCCGCTGGTTTCCCTGTAATCCATCGGGACATAGCGTTTGCCGTCGATCACATAGGGCTTGTTCTTGAGTTTTCCCAGACGGTAAGCCTCTTCCGGTGAAAGCAGCCGTCCGCTTCCCGATGAAAAAGGACCCCGGCTTGTCGAGCAGGAGCTGAGCCCTACGGCAGCCGCCATGAGTGCCGTAAAAAGGATTTTGCGCATCATTGATTCGTCTCCTCTTGCATGGGTTATTCTTAAATAATAGCTATTTCACAGGAAAATTCCCGCTCCGGGCGTATATTCTTCGTTCAATTAAAAAAGCACTTTGCTTGCACAGACCCTTTCTTCCGGCTTTTTTCCACTGTTATGGCTGAACAACAGCATGCGAAAGCTCCTGTCGGCGTCCTGATCATCCACGGGTTCAGCGCAACGCCCGAGAGTGTCGCCATACTTGAAAAACCATTGCGGGCTCTCGGTCTGCCGGTAAGCCTGCCGCTTCTTTCCGGTCACGGAGCCTCTTCCCCCGAAGCGCTCAGGGGGGTGACCTTTCATGACTGGATTGCTGATGCCTGTCGGGCATTTCAGGCGCTTGCCGAAAAGGCCGATAAAATCATCATCGTGGGTCACAGCATGGGCGGCCTGATTGCTCTCCGGCTTGCCGCTCAGTACGCCGGAACGGTTGATTCGCTTGTTCTTGCTGCTCCCGCCCTCAGGCTTGCCTCCCTGCTCGCCCCCGGAAGGCCTTTCCACTTTGCTGCGGCTCCGCTGGCCAGGGTGATAAAACGGTGGGATATCAAACCGGTTTTCACCGGACCCGACTATCTTGGCAGTGTCGCCCAGTATGCATGGGTGCCGACCGATGCCATACTCTCCCTGTTCGAACTGATCGGCGCGACACTGCCGCTGCTCGGGAGCGTTACCGTTCCGGTGATACTCCTGCAGAACCGGCGAGAGACAACGGTACGGTCGGAAAGCGTTGCAATGCTGTTCAATCGTATAGGCACCAGCCACGCAGAGCGATCGGTCATCTGGCTGGAGCGCTCTGAGCATCAGATATTCTGTGACTGCGAGCGCGAAGAGGCCCTCAGAGCCATTCTTGCCTTTGTTTCCGGCAGGCTGAAGCACGATTCGCCGCATGCCGGACGTATCAGTTAACCGTCAACTACCCTAAACCCGAAAAAACGTTGTACCATGAACTGCCGTATCGCTTCTTTTTTCCCTCTTCTCCTGGTTTTTTTTCTTTCATCCGCAGCGGCCGTTCCGGCGTCCGCTTCAGCTGAAATAGTGCAGCATGAAGGGAAAAACGGCCTCTGCCTCAATGAAATCGGTATTGGAACCGGTTATGCATGGGGCTCTCTGAAAGGTGAATCCGGGGACATATCCGTCTACCCGGCATTCGTGAGACTTGGTTTCAGCGCCAACAGCCTGGTGGGCATAAAGAGCTCCCGGAATACCCTGCAGCTGACGATCGAGCCCTTTCTCAATGCCGTTTCCGGGCCTGAGGATGGTGTCGAGGCAGGATGCGCCCTGGGTGTGCGCTACCTTCACGAAATCGCAAGCCCTCTGGCGCTCTATCTTGAGGCCAGCGTCGCGCCGATGTACTACAGCATCGATACCGTGGAGCAGGGCGCGGCCGGATTCAATTTTCTCGACCAGTTCGGGGCCGGACTGCAGTACCGGGTTGCGCCGGCAATGGCGGTGTTCGGCGGGTACCGGTTCAGACATCTTTCCCATGCGGATCTTGCGGACCGTTCCAATGACGGGATCAACACCAATGCACTTGTCCTGGGTTTTTCGTGGCTTTATTGACACTTGGCGTGTCGATGTAACCGATTCGTAACAGCGGGATTTCTTATGTTGAAAGGCGGCGTCAATGCCGCCTTTCTGCATCTTTTCAACCAATCAGGACACAACCATGATTGCGCCGCGTCCCGGAACATCACCATCCGCGATTTTCCAGAAACTTCTGGTTCTGCTCATGCTGGTTCTGATTGGTTCGGGATCAGGATGTACAGGCAGCGCCGGGCTGGTGCATGTACCCGACAAGGGAGTTTATTCCGCCCGCCCGAAATACATTTTCCTCTTTATCGGCGACGGTATGGGCCTGGCGCAGGTAAAGCTCTCCGACGGGGTACTCGATCCGGACAAAGGCCTTGCCATGGGAGGCTTGCCGGTAACCGGCATTACCGCGACCCATGCCGAAAATCGCTACATCACCGATTCCGGCGCTGCGGGAACGGCTCTTTCGACCGGATTCAAGACCTCCATCGGCACCATTTCGATGAGGAGCAACCACAGGGATACCCTGCGTACCGTCGCAGAGATGGCGAAACAGAAAGGCATGCGGGTGGGCATCCTGTCCAGCGTCGGTATCGACAATGCTACCCCGGCCTGTTTTTACGCCCATAATGCCGGAAGAGGCAATTACCACGATATCGCCGTGCAGATGGCAACAAGCGGTTTCGATTATTTCGGGGGAGGCTATGCCGAGGGCGATTTTTTGCATAACCGGCTCAGGGGCGGGGCGGCCAAACCGGACATTCCTTCGGTCATGAAAGCCGCCGGCTATCGGGTGACGACAGGCCGGGATGAGCTGCTCTCCGTGCTGCCGGGGACACCCTGCTGGGCATATACCGGTTTTGACGGCAAGGCGGCGATGAGCTATGCCATGGATCGACGGAAAGAGGATCTTTCTCTGGCCGAGTTTACCCGCCAGGGCATCAGGCTGCTCGACAACCCTGCCGGATTTTTCATGATGGTCGAGGGAGGAAAGATCGACTGGGCATGCCATGCCAACGACGCCGCCGCCGCTGCGCATGATGTTGCGGCTTTCGATGAGGCCATTGCCGAGGCGGTAGCTTTTTACCGGGTTCACCCGTCAGAGACCCTCATTGTGGTGACCGCCGATCATGAGTGCGGCGGTCTTTCGCTCGGCAACGCTTCCCAGGGTTACGAATCCCGGTTGCAGCTCCTGCGCCGTCAGAAGGTTTCGCGGCAGCGATTTTCCGAGATGGTTGCTTCATGGACGAAAACCCGAAGTGTCTCCTTTGCCATGGCGCTCGACAGCGTGAAGGTGTATTACGGTCTGGGCGACGCGGCTTCCGATTCTGCACTGGCGATTTCTGTGCAGGAGCGGAAAATGCTCAGGGGCGCCTATCCTGCAACGCCTGAGGACTCCGGACCCGGAGCGGAGCGTTTTGCTTCGGCCGTTACCGGCATGCTGAATGCAAGGGCAGGCATCGGCTGGACAAGCAACGCCCATACGGCGGTTCCGGTTCCGGTTTTTGCGGCTGGGGCCGGTGCTGAAGCGTTCGGCGGCAGCTATGACAATACCGGCATTGCCGAAAAAATCATGCGTCTGGCTCGTTTCGGCGGAAGACCGTGACGGGATATCCATGGCTGTTTTTGCGCCGGACGTTCGTTATATTTGCGGTTGTTGTTTCTTTTATCCGGCCCGGTCTTGATCATGAAATCATATGAGGGAGCTGTGACTGTCGGGAGTGTTTCGCCGCAGCGGCATTGCGCTGCAGGTTGTGGTGCTTCGGGAGATATCGCGTATGCATGAAAAAGGCATGCGCGTTGTCGACCTGACGAGGTCGATCGGCCCCGGTATGTCATGCTATCCGGGGACTCCTCCGCCCGGCTCGGTTTCGCTCGCAACCATCGATGCCGACGGCTTCAACGAACAGCTGCTCACCTTTTCCTCCCACACCGGAACCCATGTCGATCTTCCCCTGCATATGTCCGACGGTGCGCCCTCTCTTGATGCTTTCGGTGCGGAGCGGTTCATTGGCCGCGGCGTGGCGCTCGATGTGGCATGCGCTTCCGGAGGCATCATTCCTCTTGCCCTTATTCAGCCCAGCCGCCCCCTGATCGAGGGTGCCGATTTCGTGCTGCTGCATTCCGGATGGGGGCGGTACTGGGGCACACAACGATACCTCTCCGGCTATCCCGTACTGAGCTCCGAGGCGGCTGCCTGGCTGGCCGGGTTTCAGCTGAAAGGGATCGGGGTTGACATGGTTTCGGTCGATCCTTCCGATTCGGAGGAGTATCCCCTGCACAACCTGTTTCTTGCAAACGGGACGCTGATCGTCGAGAATCTGGTTTATCCGGACCGGAGGCTGCTGGGGACGGGTTTTCAGTTTTTCTGTCTGCCTCTGAAAATCGAAGGGGCTGAAGCCTCTCCAGTAAGGGCGGTAGCCTTACTGGATTGATGAATGGATTTTAGTTTGCATTTCTAAAAAGATGGTATTACCTTACGCGGCAATGGATGTATTTTTGCGTTCTTTTCCAGTGCACTGAAAAATCATAGTATGAACAAGTTATTGTTGTTTTCGTCAATCACCAGAAAGGTGATGATGGCGCTTGCAGGGCTTTTTCTGGTAACTTTTCTTTGTGTTCATCTCGGCATCAATCTGATGCTGCTCAAAAATGACGGGGGCCGGGCTTTTTCCGAAGCGGCTGCCTTCATGGGTACGAATCCTCTCATAAGGGTTTCCGAGATTGTACTTTTCGGGGGATTTCTTCTCCATATCGCCTACGGAGTGCTGGTCTCCGTGCAGAACCGGGTTTCCCGGCCGGTCACGTATGCGATACCAAACAAGACGGAAACATCTTTTCTGTCGAAGTACATGCTGCACAGCGGCATCATCGTCTTTGTCTTTCTCGCGCTGCACTTTGCCGATTACTACCTTGTCAAGATCGGGCTTGTCGCTCCTCCTGCCGGGATTTCCTCTCACGATTTCTACGCCATCACCGTTCACCTGTTCTCGAGTTTCTGGTACTCCCTGGTTTACATCGTCGGCTTCGCGTTTCTCGGCTTTCATCTCAACCACGCCATCCAGTCGGCTTTTCAGACCATGGGCTGGAACCACAGCAAGTACATGGACACCATCAAACTCTTCAGCACGGCATATTCCGTCCTGATCGCTGTCGGTTTCAGCGTGATCCCGATCTATTTCCTCTTTATAAAATAGGTTAACAATTGCTAATCCCTGCGATTTTCACTGAAAAAAACCACGTTCAATGATAAGCCTCAACGCCAGAATTCCTGAAGGTCCGATAGCGGAAAAGTGGACTTCCTACAAGTCGGGTTCCAGACTGGTAAATCCAAACAACAAACGCAAGCTCGACATTATCGTTGTCGGTACCGGTCTTGCCGGTGCTTCGGCTGCATCGACGCTTGGCCAGCTCGGCTATAACGTCAAGGTGTTCTGTTATCAGGATACCCCTCGCCGCGCCCACAGTATCGCCGCACAGGGAGGCATCAACGCGGCCAAGAACTATCCGAACGACGGGGACAGCGTTCACAGGCTTTTTTACGACACCATAAAGGGCGGTGACTATCGGGCCCGCGAAGCGAATGTCCATCGTCTTGCAGAGGTCAGCAACCAGATCATCGATCTCTGTGTCGCCCAGGGAGTTCCGTTCGCAAGGGAGTACGGCGGGCTGCTTACAAACCGCTCATTCGGCGGCGCGCAGGTTTCGCGTACCTTTTATGCCAGAGGCCAGACCGGCCAGCAGCTGCTGCTCGGGGCCTACAGTTCACTCAGCCGCCAGATTGCTGCAGGCAACGTTACGCTCTGCAACAGGCGGGACGTGCTCGATATCGTTCTTGTTGACGGGAAGGCTCGCGGCATTATCGCCCGCAACCTTGTCACCGGAGAAATCGAGCGTCACGCGGCCCATGCGGTCGTGCTTGCAAGCGGCGGGTACGGAAACGTGTTTTACCTTTCGACAAACGCCATGGGGTCGAACGTTACCCCGGCATGGAGCGCCTACAGAAAAGGCGCGATGTTCGCCAACCCGGCATTTACCCAGATTCATCCGACCTGCATTCCGGTTCACGGAGATTTCCAGTCGAAACTCACCCTGATGAGCGAGAGTCTTCGCAACGACGGACGCATCTGGGTTCCGGCAAACATGGAGGATGTCGACCGTCTCCGGAAAGGCGAGATCAAACCCTCGGATATAGCCGACAAGGACAGGGATTACTATCTCGAGCGCCGTTATCCGGCATTCGGCAACCTCGTGCCGCGCGATGTGGCTTCGAGAGCCGCCAAGGAGCGGTGCGATGCGGGTTACGGCGTAAGCAGCACCGGTACGGCCGTATTTCTCGATTTCGCCGATGCGATCAGGCGAAAAGGGCACGACACCATCGACGCGCTTTATGGAAATCTTTTCCAGATGTACGAACAGATCGTGGCCGACAGCCCCTATGCAACGCCGATGATGATCTACCCTGCGGTGCACTACACCATGGGCGGGCTTTGGGTCGACTACGATCTCATGACAACCGTTCCAGGACTGTACGCGATCGGCGAGTGCAATTTTTCCGATCACGGGGCGAACCGGCTCGGCGCGTCGGCGCTTATGCAGGGTCTGGCGGACGGGTATTTCATTCTGCCCTATACCATCAGCAACTATCTCGCTGCCGAAATTCACACGCCTCGTTTCGACGCAGGCAGCAGCGAGTTCGATCTCGCTGCCGAGGGGGTTGCCGATAGGCTGCATGCGCTGAAAAATACCAATGGCAGAGAGTCGGTAGATCAGTTCCACCGTCGTCTCGGAAAGATCATGTGGGAGTATTGCGGCATGGCCCGGAACGAACAGGGACTCAACCGTGCGCTCGGCCTCATCGCCGATCTCAGGGATGAGTACGGCAGGAATGTCCGCATTCCCGGGGGTATGGACGAGTACAATCCCGAACTCGAGAAAGCGTGCAGGGTTGCCGACTTCATCGACCTCGGAGAACTTATGGTGCGCGACGCCCTCCAGCGCAACGAGTCCTGCGGTGGTCATTTCAGGGAGGAGTACCAGACTCCGGACGGCGAGGCGCTGCGTGATGACGAGCATTTTTCGTTTGCCGGCGCATGGGAGTTCAAGGGGAGCGGTACGGCCGCGGAACTGCACCGCGAGGAACTTCATTTCGATGTGGTCAAACCTTCACAACGGTCATATAAATAATAGTCAGGACTATGAATTTCACGCTGAAGATCTGGCGACAGAAAAATGCGTCAGCAAGAGGGGAGATCCTCACCTATTCGATCAGGGATATTTCGCCTGATATCTCTTTTTTCGAGATGCTTGATATTCTCAACCAGCAGCTGATCTCGAAAGGTGAAGATCCGGTTGCTTTCGACCACGACTGCCGGGAGGGCATCTGCGGCACCTGCAGTCTGTACATCAACGGACGCCCGCACGGGCCGGTCAGCGGCGTTACGACCTGCCAGCTCCATATGCGGGCGTTCGCCGACGGAGATGTCATCTATGTAGAGCCCTGGCGTGCGAAGGCTTTTCCTGTCATAAGGGATCTTGTGGTTGACAGAAGCGCTCTTGACCGGATCATCCAGGCCGGCGGGTATGTTTCTGTGAATTCGGGAGGCGTTCCTGACGCGAATACCATTCCGGTTCCGAAACCGGAATCCGATGCGGCGTTCGATGCGGCAACCTGTATCGGTTGCGGCGCCTGCGTGGCCTCATGTCCCAACGCTGCTGCCATGCTGTTTGTCGGAGCGAAGGTCTCGCATCTTGCCCTGCTCCCGCAGGGAAGGGTGGAAGCGGTTCAGCGGGTGCAGAAGATGGTTGCACGGATGGACGAGCTGGGCTTCGGCAACTGCAGCAATACCTATGCCTGCGAAGCGGAGTGCCCGAAGCAGATTTCCGTTTCCAGCATCGCCCGCATGAACCGTGAGTTCCTTTCGGCAAAACTGTTTTCCGAAAAGGAAAAGGTGATCAGCGATTCGATCTGAATGCCTTTCGGGGGCCTGTCGGAGGCCCTTTTCAGTCTTTGACGCATCGGACGGCAAATCCCAGTCGTTTACGGGCTTCCCCCCGGCGCAGCGCGGCGTCGAAGTAACCGATAGCGTACCCCCACGCCCGTTCAGGGGCGGATTCCGTCGAGGACCAGAGTCGGCTGTATTCGCCAGCGAGCACAAAGGCTCCGTCGGTGTCGCGGCGCGCACCTGCCGGAAGAATGTCGAGCCCGCTTTTTTCCGCCCTGTCGTCCGCTTCTTTCCAGAGCTTCGTTGCCTTGAGCGCTCCGCCGGCATGATCCTGGCCGCCAAGAGTTTCGCCCAGGGCTTTCCAGTCCGCATCCGTTGCCACATGCCATCCCCGGGGAGCAAGTCCCCTCGGATCGTTGACGGCATACCAGTTGTAGAGCCGGCCGTAGAGTTTTCCCTTTGCATCATCGTTTTCATACCGGCACCATGCGCCGGTTTTCAGTTTCGCCCACTCTTCAGGATCCCTGACTTCCGGAATGGGGTCGCCGTTACGGTAACGGGATACATCGAGATTCTCCGCAGTCCACACCCGATTTCCGATAGTAACGGTGCGGTAGCTTCTTCCTTCGCAATCGGTTACCGGTTCGCTTTCTTTTCCGGCGCAGGCGGTCACAAGCAGGAGGAGGAGAAGAAGAAGGGGACGCATGACTTTGCCGGGGGGCGTACTGTTTTTCATTGCGGAAGAAGATGGTGATCTGGTTCATGAACTGATGCGGCATCAGCTTGTAAAATAGTGAGGAAAACGGTTTTTTCAAGTATGATGCCGGTTGGCCGCCGTTGCGGGGAGGATAGGGTGAACCTTTACCTAAGCGCTGCAGTTAAAAGCTTTAAAGAGATCAGCGTTTCCTGTTTGCCGGTGCGTTTTTTTTACGACGGGAAAAGTTGTAACCTCTTTGTAACAATGCTGGTTTGGAAATTGGCATTGAATGTTGTAGTTGATAACCGAAACAAAAAACTCAAGGTTGCATTAAGGAATCTTTACGAGCATGAACACTCCTCCGCAGGGGCTTTTGCATCGGTAACGGCGGGCTCGAAGGTTCAAACCTCCATGTATGGAAATATTTTTTCTTCTATTTCTCATTCTTGTCAACGGCATGTTCGCCATGTCGGAGATTGCGCTGATAACGGCGAAACGTTCAAAGCTTCAGAAGCTGTCCGGAGAGGGCGATAAAGCTGCGGAAGTTGCCGTCAGGCTGGGACAGGAGCCGACACGGTTCCTTTCAACCATACAGATCGGCATAACCTCGATCGGCATCCTGAACGGCATTGTCGGCCAAGGGGCGTTTGCCCAGCCATTTTCCCTCTGGCTGCAGTCCTTCGGGATGGACAGAGAGCAGAGCGGCATACTGGCGACAGCCTTGGTGGTCATTTCCATCACCTATGTCACCATTGTCATCGGCGAGCTGGTCCCCAAGCGTCTTGGCCAGTTCAACCCCGAAGGGGTCGCCAGGCTCGTTTCCCGGCCCATGCTTGCCCTTGCGGCCATAACCCGGCCGTTCGTCCGTCTGCTTTCGGCTTCCACCGATACGATACTGCGTCTGTTGGGAAAAGACCCCCAGTCGGCTCCAAGCGTAACGGAGGAGGAGATCCACGCCATGCTCGAAGAGGGTTCGGAAGCGGGGGTCATCGAGCAGCAGGAGCATGAAATGGTGCGCAACGTTTTCAGGCTTGACGACCGTCAGCTTGGGACCCTTATGGTGCCGAGGGCGGATATCGTCTATCTTGATGTTGCCCTGCCTCTGGAAGAGAATATCGACCGGGTGACCGGTTCGGAACACTCCCGTTTTCCGGTCTGTCAGGGTGGACTGCAGTCGTTGCTCGGCGTGGTTAACGCAAAACAGCTCCTGGCGCAGACGCTTAAAGGGGGGCTTACCGATTTCAGCGCACAGCTTCAGCCATGTGTCTACGTGCCTGAAACCCTTACGGGCATGGAGCTGCTCGAGCATTTCAGATTATCGGGCACCCAGATGGTGTTTGTTGTCGACGAGTACGGTGAAATTCAGGGGCTGGTGACCATGCAGGATCTGCTGGAAGCCGTAACCGGCGAGTTTGTGCCCCGCAATCTCGAAGATTCCTGGGCTCTGCAGCGGGATGATGGTTCCTGGCTGCTCGACGGCATGATTCCGGTCCCTGAACTGAAAGATACCCTTGACCTGAAAAGCGTGCCTGAAGAGGATAAAGGGCTCTATCATACGCTGAGCGGGCTCCTGATGTGGCTTCTTGGCAGAATGCCGGTCACCGGTGATGTCATGGAGTGGGAAGGGTGGCGTCTGGAGGTTGTCGATCTCGACGGCAAGCGGATCGACAAGGTGCTGGCCTCTCCGGTTTCGGAAGATCCTGCCGGTCAGACTGTCCGCAAGGCGGAAGGCTAGGCCTGCGTTCCATGGTGTTTCCTGTTGCCGCGCAATTGCTTACATTAAAAGGATGAGGTCAATCACCCGTCTCCATTTTTCTCATGGCCGATGAAGGTTCAGCCACCGTTGCCATATCGGAAGAAAAAAAATAACGGGCATTCCCTCTCATTGCCCTTTTCGCAGCCCAACAAGCAGGAGTTTCCCTCATGAGTACCATGCAGCACCATCCGGACTGTCTTTTCTGCAGAATCGTCCAGGGCGAGATACCGGCAACGGTTGTCTACCGTAACGAACATGTTCTGGCCTTTCGGGATATAACTCCGGCGGCGCCGCAGCATGTATTGATTATTCCGGTAAAGCATATCGCGTCGTTGAGCGACCTGAGGCCAGAAGATCTCGACATTGCCGGTCATATCCTGCTTGCAGCGCAAGTCGTCGCAGAAAAGGCGGGTGTGCTCTCTTCCGGTTATCGCCTGGTTTTCAACAGCGGCCCGGATGCCCTGCAGAGCGTGTTTCATATCCACGGCCATCTTATCGGAGGCAAACAGATGGGCTGGCCGCCGTTTCCCGGAGAGGCCGCACAACACGGCTGAATGTCTTTTGCCGCAGCAATCTTTCAGGAGCTGGAGATACCATGATGACTATCGATCCTAAGGATACCTTGCGCACCGTTCAGACCCTTCAGGGGCCTGTTTCCTGCCATTCACTGCCGGTACTTGCCGAAAACGGATTTTCAGGCGTGCCTCATCTGCCGAAATCAATTAAAATCCTGCTCGAGTCCGCGCTCAGGAACTGCGACAGCTATGCGGTTACCTTTGAAGACATCCACGCTCTTGCCTCTTGGGAGCCATCGAGGGCTGGTGCGTCCGATATCGCTTTCCGGCCGTCCAGAGTGGTGCTTCAGGACTTTACCGGCGTTCCTTCGATCGTCGATCTTGCCGCTCTTCGTGAAGCCTGTTTACGGCTAGGCGGCGATCCGGAACGGGTCAATCCCCTTGTTCCCTGCGATCTTGTGATCGATCACTCGCTTCAGGTGGATGTTGCGGCATCGCCGGACGCTCTTCGCCGCAATCTTGAAATGGAGTTTTCCAGGAACCGGGAGCGCTATGCGTTTCTGAAGTGGGGGCAGAAAGCGTTCAGAAACTTCAGGGTGGTTCCCCCCGGTACCGGTATCGTGCACCAGGTCAACCTCGAATATCTTTCCGGGGTGGTCACCCTCGATGGCGGTATGGCCTATCCCGACTCGCTGGTCGGTACCGACAGCCACACCACCATGATCAACGCTCTGGGTGTCGCCGGATGGGGTGTGGGCGGCATCGAGGCCGAAGCGGTCATGCTGGGCCAGCCTCTTTCCATTTCCCTGCCCCGGGTTACCGGAGTCCGCCTCCATTCGGCTTTGCCGGAAGGGGTGACGGCGACCGATCTTGTGCTTTCCGTTACCGAAACGCTCCGTCGTGTCGGCGTCGTCAACGACTTTGTCGAGTTTTTCGGGCCCGGTCTTGACGGGCTTTCCCTTCCCGACCGGGCAACCATAGCCAATATGGCTCCCGAATACGGTGCAACCATGGGATACTTTCCTGTCGATGCGCTTACGCTCGACTATCTCAAGATGACCGGCCGCAAGGACCGGTGCGATCTTGTCGAGCGGTACAGCAAAGAGCAGGGACTCTGGAGGGAACCGGGAAGCGATCCGGTTTTTTCAAGGGTTTTCGAACTCGACCTTTCGCTTGTCGAGCCTTCGATTGCCGGTCCCAAACGTCCTCAGGACCGCATTCCGCTGGCTTTTGCCGGCGCAGAGTGGCGGATGGACATGAAGAGGGTCTACGGCAGGGAGAACAGCGCAGGCAACGGAAGCCAGATGGAGTATGAAGGCAGCCTTTCCCCGGCACTCCCGCCCCGACTTTCCGGAGCAGATGCGCCTGAACCGGCGCTTCTTCCCGGACACGGCGCGGTGGTTATTGCCGCCATCACCTCGTGTACCAACACGAGCAATCCTTTCGTCATGATTGCGGCCGGTCTTCTTGCCCGTGCGGCCAGAGAGCGGGGCCTTGCCCCCAAGGCGTGGGTTAAAACCTCTCTTGCGCCCGGTTCGCGGGTGGTTACCGATTATCTCGAAGCTTCAGGACTTGCCCGCGATCTCGATGCGCTCGGGTTTTCCACGGTCGGTTACGGCTGCACCACCTGTATCGGCAATTCCGGCCCTCTGGGTGACGATATTTCCGAAGCGATAACCCGTGATGATATCATTGTCTGCTCGGTTCTTTCGGGGAACAGGAATTTTGAGGGACGCATCCATCCCCTGGTGAAGGCGAACTACCTGGCCAGCCCTCCGCTGGTCGTTGCCTACGCGCTGTGCGGGACGATCGCTATCGATATCCGGACGGAGCCGCTTGCCTTCGACAGCCAGGGGGCTCCGGTTTATCTCAGGGATATCTGGCCTTCGGACGATACGATTCGTCAGGTCATTGCCGGATCGGTAACGACGGAGCAGTTCGGCCTGCGTTACGGTGATGTGTTTCGGGGGACCGAAGAGTGGCAGGGGATCGACTTCCCCGACGGGAATCTCTATGCATGGGATCCGGCGTCGTCATATATCCGGAAGCCCCCTTTTTTCGAGGGCATCAGCGCGGTGCCGGCTCCTCTGGAACCGGTACAGGGAGCGCGCGCTCTTGCGGTGTTCGGCGATTCGGTCACGACCGATCACATCAGCCCTGCCGGAAACATCCGCCCGGCACAGCCCGCCGGGCGCTATCTTCTGAGTCTCGGCATTGCCCGGGAGGATTTCAACAGTTTCGGTTCCCGCAGGGGGAACCACGAGGTGATGATAAGGGGGACCTTCGACAATCTGCGGATACGCAACAGGCTTGCTCCCGGAACCGAAGGCGGTTTTACGACCTGGTTTTCCGGAGACGGCAACGGCGCCGAAGTGATGAGCATCTACGATGCCGCCATGCGCTACCGCAGCGAGGGGACTTCGCTGGTTATTCTCGCAGGCAGGGACTACGGCATGGGCAGCAGCCGCGACTGGGCGGCCAAAGGCACCCTGCTTCTGGGAGTACGGGCCGTGATCGCCGTGAGCTTCGAGCGCATTCATCGCTCGAACCTTGTCGGAATGGGCGTGCTTCCCCTCGAGTTTGCCGATGCGGAGAGCGCCGAATCCCTCGGTCTGGACGGATCGGAGCTTTTCGACATTCCCGTTGAGGAGTGCCTGCTGCCGGGCGCGGAACTTACGGTTGCCGCCCGTTCGGGGCTTACCGGGCAGGTCCGGCGTTTCCGGGTGATTTCACGGATCGGCACCAGGGTGGAGGCCGACTATTACCGCAATGGAGGTATTCTGCAGAGCGTGCTTCGCCGCCTGGCTTCCGGGATGTGATTTTTTCCGGTGAAAGAAAAAAAGTGAAAAGAATTTTTATGGTTCCGTTGCAGTTATTTACATTCAATCCAGTTAAATAAATTGTCATGCTGTTGCGCGGAGAAGAATGTATATGAAAATGTCGGAGCTGAAGAT
Source organism: Chlorobiaceae bacterium (assembly GCA_013334435.1). Lineage (GTDB taxonomy): Bacteria > Bacteroidota > Chlorobiia > Chlorobiales > Chlorobiaceae > Chlorobium. Next base: position 23,442 of record JAAXXP010000006.1, read on the forward strand.
CGGAGACAAGGCTGAAGTGACTGCAGTAAAGGCGGAACAGGCTGTTCGCCGCCGGATTCTCGATATGGGGCTGATAAAGGGGACCCGGTTCAAGGTGCTCAGGGTCGCTCCGCTTGGCGACCCCATGGAGATTTTTTTCAAGGGAATGTACCTGAGCCTGAGAAAGAGCGAAGCTGAAGGCATTTCGGTTCACAGGATCGGCCATGCAGGCGACGGGGTGCCGATGTCGGGTGATAGAGAGGGCCGCTCCTGCTGCGGGGAAGCCCTGTGACCGAAAGAAAAGAGATCAGCGTCGCCCTTGCCGGCAATCCGAACTGCGGGAAATCGTCACTCTTCAACGTGCTGACCGGTTCTCACCAGAAAGTCGGCAACTTTTCCGGCGTCACCATCGAAAAACACGAAGGCTATCTCGACTACGGAGCCTATCGAATCCGGTTTGTAGATCTGCCGGGCACCTACTCGCTTACGCCATACTCTCCCGAAGAGATCGTTACCCGCAACTATCTGATCGATGAACGGCCTGATGTGGTGGTCAATGTGCTCGAAGGCCCGAATCTTGAACGGAACCTCCTGCTTACCACCCAGCTCATGGAGATGAATATCGCTTTCCTTGCCGCCCTCAACATGATCGACGAGGTGGAAGAGAAGGGTATTTCGATTGATGTCAAGCAGCTTCAGCGCCTGCTCGGCTGCCACATCGTACCGACCTCGGCAAAGAAGAAGAGCGGTATCGATCCGCTGCTTGCCCATATTGTCCGGGTCTATGAAAAAGATATCGAGATCCGCAAAAACAAACTCTCTTTCCGGCCGGAAATCGAAGATGCGGTTGAAGCGATTGCCGGATTGCTGAAGCGCGAGAAGGATCTCGAAGCGGCCGATACCCGCTGGCTTGCCATCAAGCTGCTCGAAAGCGACCGTGAAGTCTATCATCAGGTTCAGCAGTATCCGGTTTGGGTCAAGGTCGAGCTTGCCCTGCAGGGGGCGATGAGGGAGGCCGCGAAGCTGTATGATTCGGATCCGGAGATGCTCATTACCGAAGACCGCCACGCTTTTATCCGCGGGGCCATGAAGGAGTGTGTGCGTTTTCCGGAGGAGCGCAAATCCACGGTAACCGACTATATCGATATGGTCGTGCTGAACCGGGTGCTGGGTCTGCCGGTTTTCCTTTTTGTGGTCTGGGCGATTTTCCAGATCACCTTCACGCTCGGCTCCCCGCTCATGGACATGCTGGAATCCCTGTTCGAGGCCCTTTCCGGTGCCGTGGAGCCGCTGCTCGTCAACAGTACGCTTCGATCCATCGTCATTGACGGCATCATTGCCGGGGTTGGAGGGGTGCTTGTCTTTCTGCCCAACATCGTCCTGCTTTTCATCGGCCTCTCCTTTCTTGAAGCTTCAGGCTATATGGCAAGGGCGGCATTCGTCATCGACAAGGTCATGCACCGGTTCGGGTTGCACGGCAAGTCGTTCATTCCCATGATCACCGGTTTCGGCTGTTCGATTCCTGCAATCATGGCCACCCGGACGCTCAAAAGCCCTACCGACCGCCTTGCAACGATTCTGATCATTCCCTTTATGAGCTGCGGCGCGAAACTTCCGGTCTATGTGCTGCTTGCCGGCGCATTTTTTCCACCGGATGTTGCTGCCAATGTGATGTTTGCCGTCTATCTGCTCGGTGTCGTCGTTGCTCTCCTGAGCGCGAAAATGCTGAAATCGACCGTGCTGAAATGTGAATCCGAGCCTTTTGTGATGGAGCTTCCACCCTACCGGTGGCCGACCCTGCACTCGGTTCTTTTTCAGGCGAAAATCAAGGCGATGATGTATGTAAAGAAGGCAGGCACCCTGATTCTTGCCGCGGTCCTGATCATCTGGGCGGTCAGCAACTACCCGCACAGCCAGGAGATCGACAGATGGGCCGCTTCGGAGGCCGGCCGCATCGAGGAGAGCGCCATGAGTGCGCCGGAAAAGAAAGCCGCAACCGAATCGCTCCACTACCGGGCGCAGTCGCTTCAGCTCCAGCACTCCTTTGCGGGGAGGATGGGTAAGGTGATCGAGCCGGTCATCAAGCCGATCGGCTTCGACTGGAGAATCGGTATCGCGCTCGTGACGGGGCTTGCCGCAAAGGAGGTGGTCGTTTCAACCATGGGCACCATCTATGCGCTTGGCCAGACCGACGAATCTTCGGCAGAGCTGGCCACGATACTGAAAAACGATCCATCCTTCAGCAGGGCCACCGCACTCAGCCTGATGGTGTTTGTGCTGCTCTACATCCCCTGCGTTGCGGCTGTCGGCGTCATGAAGAAAGAGATCGGCGAGTGGCGGCCGGTGCTGCTTTATTCCGCCTATGTGCTTGTTCTGGCATGGCTGCTCTCCTTCGTTACCTACAGGCTTGCTCTTCTCATGCTGTGACGCCGACGCTCTCCTCCGCTGCAGGGGTTACAAGACCGGCTTCCTCCGCACGCGTGATGATGTCTTCTACCGGGATGTTCATGGGCGCAGTCCGTCCGTCGGTCATGGTCAGCACGACATCCGGATGGGCTTTACGGTGCTCTGTCATGGCGGCCTCCCACTTCTCCTGAACTGCGGGATCAAGGGAGTTCCATGCCAGACGACCCCGGCATTTGGGAAATTTCGAGCATCCGAGCCAGAGGCCCCGTTTTCCGCTTCTCAGATAAAGCGGCGCACCGCATTTCGGACAGGAGAGGTCGGTCTGAAGCGGAGGGGTTTTCATCGGTTCGATATGGCGCTGCTTGCTGAGATTGAGCAGGGTGTTGCATTTTGGATAGCCGGAACAGGCAAGGAAGGGGCCGAGCCGCCCGTCGCGCAGGAGCATCTGACCGTCGCTGCAGGAGGGGCACTTGATGCCGGTCTCCTTCGGTTTCGGTTTTGTCGAGCTGATCGGCTTGATGTTCTTGCATTTGGGATAGCGCGAGCAGCCCAGAAATTTTCCGCTGGCCGTCCACTTGATGATCATGCGGCCCTCACCGCACTTGTCGCAGGTTTCCGCATTCGTGTTCTGCGGAATGAGCGGATCGTTTTTTCTCTGGCTGAGGGCGGTTTCCAGAGGACGGTAGAAGCTGTCGAGCACCTGTTCATATTCATCGTCTCCAGCAGCCACCTTGTCCAGTTCGTCCTCCATGAACGCGGTGAAGCGGATATTGAAGATGTCCGGGAAATTGGCCACAAGTATCTGCGATACATCCCTGCCCAGCTCTGTCGGGGCGATTTTCTTTTTCTGCAGCTCCACATAGCGCCGGTCCTGCAGGGTGGAAAAAATCGATGCGTAGGTCGAAGGGCGTCCGATACCGTAGTTGTCGAGATCTTTCACCAGGGTAGCCTCGCTGTATCGCGCTGGAGGGCGGGTAAAACTCTGTTTCTGGTCCACTTCGGCAAGGTTCAGGCTATCCTTTTCGGCAAGCGTCTCGGGAAGTTTGACGGTCTGCTCCTTTTCGACATCATCTCTGGTCGACGTTCGGGCTTCGTAATCGAGCTCCTGCTGGTCGTCGTACACCCGCATGAATCCGGGGAAAAGCACGCGACTGCCGTTAGCGCGGAACACAAACCGGCGTTCGTGATCCTCGACGTCGACCTTCGTCTGCTCGATTTTTGCCGGAGCCATCATGGCTGCCAGAAACCGCTTCCAGATGAGCTCGTAGAGCCGGTACTGATCGCCGCTGAGAAAGGGTTTCATCGCGTCAGGCTTTCTCATGATCGAGGTCGGCCTGATGGCTTCGTGAGCATCCTGAGCGTTTTTCGAAGACTTCGCCGAACCGCCGTAACCGGTATATTCCGGACCGAACACGGTGCGGATATAGTTATGGGCTTCCGAAACGGCTTCGGAGCCGATGCGGGTCGAATCGGTACGCATGTAGGTAATCAGGCCGGTCGCGCCTTCGCTTCCGAGATCGATGCCTTCATAAAGCTGCTGGGCCAGGCGCATGGTTTTCTGTGAACCGAATCCGAGCTGGTTCGATGCGGCCTGCTGGAGAAGCGATGTGGTAAAGGGCAGCGGGGCTTTGCGCTGCTGGTTCTTGGCGGTAATGTCGCTGACGGCGAACAGGCGGTTTCTGACAAGGGCAGCAGCGGCTTCGGACTGTTCCTGACTGGAGAGTTCGGGTTTGCTGCCGTCAACCCTGACCAGTTTGGCCCTGAACATTTCCCCCTTCGGGGTCGCAAAGTCGGCTGAAACCGTCCAGTACTCCTGAATTTCGAACCGCCTGATCTCCTCTTCCCTCTCGCAGATAAGCCTGAGGGCAACCGATTGCACCCTGCCGGCAGAAAGTCCCCGAAGCACGACATTCCACAGGAACGGGCTGATCTTGTAGCCGACGATCTTGTCCAGACCCTGGCGGGTCTGCTGGGAGCGCACCAGTCGGTAGTCGATCTGGCGGGGTTCGTTTATGGCGGCCAGAATGGCGTTTTTCGTGATTTCGTTGAACAGCACCCGGAATACCGGTTTCCGGGCGGCCTCGATTTCGTTCGAAATATGCCAGGCAATTGCCTCTCCCTCACGGTCAGGGTCAGTTGCGATCAGCACCGAGTCGGCTTCTCCGGCAAGTTTTTTCAGCTGCCGTACAACTTTTTCTTTTCCGGCTATGATCTCATAGCGTGGTTCGTAGTGATGGTCGAAATCAAGTCCGATCTCCCGTTTCGGCAGATCCTTGATGTGACCCACCGACGCGAAAACCGTATAGCGATCACCCAGATACTTGTTGATGGTTTTTGCCTTTGACGGGGACTCGACGACTATAAGGGTTCTGTTTCTGGCCGAAAGTGCTTCAGATTTTGATGCCATTGAAGGATCCCTGCAGTAAGGATGTTATCATGAAGGCGCCGCGTACCGACAAAGTCGGGGCAGTACCCTGGAAAATTGAAAAAAGATAGGTGTTGCCTGCCAAAAAACAAATTTCCGGGGAGCCGGACAGGATACTCCGGAAACACGATACGGGGACAATATCGGAAAGAATGCAATTATATGTTATTATTATTTCATTCCCATCCAGCCAACAAGCTCAGATACTCATGATACCATTTTCTTTGAGAACCATGGCCCGTATTGCAGCTCTCCTTATGATGATTGCGGCTTTTTTTCCCTTCGGGGCAGAGGGAGCCTCATCCTTTTCCCGCTCGGAGGAGACCACGGTGCCGCTAAGGGTTACCAGCGGCAGTGAGCAGGGTTATACGATCAAGGTTCTTGCCATCAGGACAGACACAGCCCTGCTGATCGATCTCGAATCGTTTGCCCGGGCCCTCCGGCTCAGCTTCCGGCAGGAGTCGGGCGTCATGCTTCTGGAGGAAACCGACAACGCTCCCGGAAGCAGTTGCCAGCTGAGAAGCGACAACAATTTCGCCTTGATCGTGCCCAGGGATTCCCAGCGCATGAAACGGGTCGTGCAGCTGCAGTCCGCACCGCTTGTGATGGACGGCAGGCTTTTTCTTCCCGTGCGGCATGCCTGCCGGCTTTTTACGCTCTGGCTCGACAAGGATATCGTTTACGATTACTCTTCCGGCATCATGACGGCCTGGCTTTCGGGAACAAGGCTTGGTGACTCCGTCGGCTATGTTGGGGTAACCAGGCCGGGGGAGACGGTCGCCGATATTGACGGGCGTAAAATTCCCTCCGAACCGGGCACCGTCATCAAGGGGGTCAATGTCGAAAACAAGGCTAACGGAGCGGTTATCATTTTCAGTGCAGCGGGAAAAACGGTCACAACCGCACTGACGAAGCCCGATGAAACCGGTCGGGCATACCTCACCTTTCAGAACGCATCGTGTAATGCCGATGCCCTGACCAAGCTGTTCAGCGGCGGCCTCGTCAAGTCGGTAACGCCCGCCGGCTCAATGGATGGGGGGCTTCGCTTTGCACTCGGTCTCGACAATCAGGGGTACAGGATCAAAACGGTCGATTTTCAGCGCGACGAGAAAAATAACCGCTATCTGGTCTATGTCATGAGCGAAGCGGATGTCAAGGGCATCCGGCAGAAAGAAAAAGAGCAGCAGATCGCTAAAGTTCTCAGCACCGATATCGAGAAATGGAAGCTCAACACCATCGTACTCGATGCAGGCCACGGAGGACACGATCCCGGAGCGATAGGGGGCCGGGGTACCAGAGAGAAGGATGTCGTGCTCAATATCGTACGGGATCTCGGAACCCTGATCACCCAGAAGTGGCCGGATGTCAGGGTTATCTACACCAGAAAGGACGACAGGTTCATTCCTCTTCATGAACGGGGAAAAATAGCCAACAGGAACGGCGGCAAGCTTTTTGTCAGTCTGCACTGCAACGCCAACAACAAGAGGACGGTGAAAGGCTCGGAAGTCTATATTCTCGGACCCCATAAAAGCAAGGATGCGCTTTCGGTCGCCATGCTGGAAAACTCGGTCATCACCAAAGAGGTCGATTACAAGGAGCGGTACAAGGGATTTACCGCCGAGTACCTCATCATGAGCAGTATGGCGCAGAGCGCCTTCGCGAAGCAGTCGACCGATCTGGCTCTGGAAGTGCAGAACCGGATCGACCGTCCGAACAGCACCAATGGCAGAGGGGTTCGCCAGGCCGGTTTTATGGTGCTCTGGACCCCCTCGATGCCGAGCATCCTCATCGAGTCTGGTTATCTTTCCAATCCTGAAGAGGAAAAAATCCTGAGGGACCGTCAGGAGCAGACCAAAATCGCCTACAGGATTTTCATGGGGCTGGAGAACTACCGCAAGGATTACGAGCGCGCCCGGCTTGCCACAATGGGCTTGTAGCGGAGCAGGTACAAAAAGTCGCATCTTTCCGGCGGCTTTTCCTGTTGGATAGTTGTCAACCATAGTCTAAATTCAGGTTGACAATATGGCCATCGGGTACTTCAACATGCATTTGTGCTCCTTTTCATGAACGATTTCACCTTCAGGATTCTTTCCCGTCTGCATACGGCCCGGACCTACCTTTCGGGCGAGGATCTCTCCGGGGAGTTCGGGATCACGAGAAGCGCAGTCTGGAAACATATCAGCCGGCTCAGGGATGCTGGCTGCCGCATCGAGGCGCTAACCGGTTCGGGATACCGGTTGATCTCCCTTTCGGGCGCTCCTGTCGGAAAAGAGGTTGCTCTTTTCCTTACGACCAGAACTGCCGGCCGCATGTTTCATTATCATAAGGAGACCGCTTCAACCAATCTTCTGGCAAAAAAGCTTGCAGCCGAGGGCGCTCCCGAAGGGACGGTGGTTGCCGCCGACACCCAGAGCGCAGGCAGGGGCCGTCTGGGGAGGAACTGGGTCTCTCCTGCCGGCAGGAATCTTTATTTTTCCCTTATTCTTCGTCCTTCGGTCTCCTCGCTGCGTATTCCCCAGATAACCCTGCTTGCCGCCGCCGCCATTCACCGGGCGCTCAGTGAAACTTTTTCCTCCATCAATGCCGCAATCAAATGGCCTAACGACATTCTCTCCGGCGGCAGGAAACTCTGCGGCGTACTCTGCGAAATGCAGTCGGAGCCTGGCCTGACGCATTTCGTCGTAGTCGGTATCGGCATCAACGTCAATCAGGAAGCATTCCCCGATGAGCTCCGGGAGAAAGCGACCTCGCTGCTGCTTGAAACAGGATCCAGTGTCAGCCGCTCCGAACTTCTGGCGGGAGTGCTGAACCGGTTCGAGGAGCTCTATCTGCAATGGCAGGAGGAGGATGATCTCGGTTTTATTCTTCCCTATCTCGAACGGTACTCGCTGCTTCAGGGAATGGACGTGATTGTCGATCAGTTCTCCCGGGAGATTACCGGAACGGTTCGCGGCATTGCCCTGGGAGGGGAACTTGTGCTCGATACCGGAGACGGCGGGCTGCTGAACATTTCGTCCGGAGAGGCTTCGCTCCGGAAAACCTATACCAATTCATGAACATCCACCACCTATGACCGACGTTATCCATAAGGCTGTTGCCGATGCATACAGGGTTTTCGATACCGGGGAACCGCTTGGGCGGGAAATGGCCCTGCAGCTGGCCGGGCTGCCCGGCGATGCCGTGCTTGATCTCGCCTCCCTTGCGCACAAGGTGAGGCTCCGTTACGCTCCGGATGCCTTGTCGGTGCACGCCTGTTCCATCATGAACGCCAAATCGGGAGAGTGCGGCGAGAACTGCCGTTTCTGCGCCCAGTCACGCCACAACAGCGCGAAAATCGAGGTATACAGCCTGACCGATGAGGATGCTGTCCTGCGGCAGGCCTCTGAAACATTAGCCCAGGGTATCGGACATTTCGGCATTGTAACCAGCGGATACGGCTACCTGAAGATAACCCCGGAGTTCCGCCGGATTCTCGGCATGATCGACCGGCTGCACCGTGAACTTCCGGAGCTGAACGTCTGCGCCTCGATCGGCGTACTCAGCGAGGAGACGGCCGCTGCGCTTGCCGGGCACGGTATTGCGCACTACAACATCAATATTCAGGTCGCGCCGTCGAGGTACGGCGCCCTCATTGCCGATACCCACACGGTGGACGAGCGGATCGAAACGGTGCGGCTGCTGCGCAGGTACGGCATTTCGGTCTGTTGCGGAGGTATTCTCGGTGTCGGGGAGAGCATGACTGAGCGTATTGAAATGATTTTTGCGCTCTCCGAACTCGATGTTTCGGTTATTCCGCTTAACGTCCTGGTGCCGATCGAGGGCACGCCGCTTGAAGGAAGCCGTCCGTCCCTTCTTGCCGATATCGTCAAGACCTTTGCGATCTGCCGGCTGGTGCACCCCCGAAAGATCATCAAGTTCGCTGCGGGAAGGGAGAGCATAATGAAGGATTTTCAGGGCCTGCTGATGCTTTCGGGTGCAAACGGCCTGCTTACCGGGGGCTATCTCACCACACGCGGCAGGGATACTTCCGCCGACAGGGATCTGTGCGGTCATCTTGAAAGTTTCAGCAGGGAGGCGCTGTAATCATGGAGTTTCATTCCTTTATCCGCAGCAGGCTCGATTCGCTTCGTCGTGATAACCGTCTCCGAACGCTTCCCGATATCGGGGAGAGGTGCGGGAAGTACATCAACGTGGCGGGAGAGTCCCGCCTCAACCTTTCGTCGAACGACTATCTCGGCCTCGCCGAAGACCGTTTTCTCCGCCAGGCATACAGCGAGGCCTGCAGGGACGGGGATGGGTATGCCATGACCAGTTCCTCTTCCCGCCTCCTGACGGGGAACCATCACTGGTACGGTCAGCTCGAACGGGAGCTTGAACGGCTCTACGGGAGCGAAGCCGCCCTTGTCTTCAACAGCGGCTATCACGCAAATGTAGGTATCCTTCCGGCCCTCGCCGGACGCGGCGACCTGATTCTTTCGGACAGGTTCAATCATGCGAGCATTATCGACGGTACCGGTATTTCCGGAGCGGCGCACCAGCGTTACCGTCATAACGACATGGGTAATCTCGAAGAGCTGCTTGCCGGAGCGAAGGGGAGTTACCGGCACCTTTTCATCGTTACCGAATCGGTGTTCAGCATGGATGGTGATCTCGCCGACCTCAGGAAGCTCGTGGAGCTGAAAAAGCGCTACGGAGCGGTACTCATAGTCGATGAAGCCCATGGCGCCGGCGTGTTCGGTGATCGGGGACTTGGCCTGTGCGAGGCAACAGGGACCGTTGCCGACATCGACATCATCATCGGCACCTTCGGGAAAGCTTTCGCATCGACAGGGGCTTACGCCGTGATGGATGCCGTTCTTCGCGATTATCTCGTCAATGCCATGCGCTCGTTCATTTTTACGACGGCACTGCCTCCTGCGGTACTTGCCTGGAGCCTCATGACCCTTCGAAGGCAGGCTGATATGCAGATCGAGCGGGTCCATCTGCTGCGGCTTGCCGCCATGCTGCGCGGGAGGCTTGTTGATGCGGGATTCGAGGTGCCGGGGGAGAGCCATATCGTGCCGGTAATAACCGGCAGTAACGAAAGCGCGGTCAGCCTCGCAGAAAAGCTGCGCGGTGCGGGTGTGCTTGGAATGGCTGTCCGGCCTCCGAGCGTGCCGGAAAACCGCGCAAGAATAAGGCTCTCCCTCAGGGCGAATCTGCAGTGGGACGATATCGAGTATATTCCCGATCTCATCAGGGCTTGGGCTTCATGATTACCGAATGGATCGTCCGGCAGGGAGCCGACGAGGTGGTGCTCTTCTTCTCCGGCTGGGGGATGGACCGGCGGATTGCCGACCATCTATCGGGGCAGCCTGCCTCCGGTCCTGCATATGACGTTGTGTCGTTCCATGATTATCGCACAGGGCAGATCGATGCGTCGGCTTACGATGGGCTCTGTTCCTACCGCAAGCGTACCGTTGTAGCCTGGTCTTTCGGCGTCTGGTCGGCGGTTCACGCGAAGCTTCCGCCAGTATCGCACGCCGTGGCCGTGAACGGCACGCTTTCGCCCGTAGACAGTGAGGAAGGTATCGACCCCGAGGTGTTTCAGGCCACGCTCGATACCTACAGCGACGCAAACCGGCTTCGGTTCAACCGCAGGATGTGCGGTGGCGGAGATGCCCTGGAGCACTTTCTTTCGGTTCAGCCCGAAAGGATATCGTCATGCCAGAGGGAGGAACTGGCCTGGCTCTCCGGAAGGCTGCAAGGCGACGCCGGACCGGAAGGGTTCCGCTACGACCATGTCATCATAGGCGGCCGGGATATGATTTTTCCCGCTTCCCGCCAGTTCGCCGCATGGAGGGGCTACCCGCAGACGGTCATCACCGATATGCCGCACTACCCGTTTTTTCATCTTTCCGGCCTTGAGGAGGTGCTCGAATGCAGCAGGGCATAGACAAGCAGCTTGTCCGCGAGCGCTTCGCAAAAGCTCTTGGTTCATACCGGGAGCATGCCGTCGTGCAGCAGGAGATGGCCCTGGTGCTGGCCGAAATGATCTGCGCCGCCACTTCCGGATGCAGGTTGGAAAGGGTACTCGAAGTCGGTGCGGGCACGGGGGCGCTGACGGCGGCGCTGCTCGACCGCTGCCGGGTTGAAACCTATGTTGCCAACGATCTTGTAGAAGAGAGCCACCGGTATATCGCCGTCGAAGCCCTGCGCCACCGGCCGGTTCACCTTGCCTTTCTTGCCGGCGATATCGAGAGCATCGAAGCGCTTCCGGACGGGCTTGATCTTGTAGCCTCGAACGCCACCGTACAGTGGCTGTCGGACCTTGAAGGCTTTTTCCGGAAGATGTCCAGCTGCCTGAAACCCGGCGGCATACTCGCCTTCAGCACCTTCAGTCCGCGCAACATGCATGAGATCGCCTCTATCGAACATGCCGGACTGAGTTATCCGGGGCTTGCCGATATTGAAGCCCTTGCCGGGAGCTGTTTTGAACTGATCGCATCAAAGGAGGAGCTGAAGAGGATAGCATTCGACTCTCCGGGAGAGGTGCTTCGCCACATCCGCAAAACAGGGGTCAACGGGCTGGTGCGGCGATCCTGGACGAAAGGGAGTTATCTGCGGTTTCTGCACGATTATCGGGAGGCCTACTCCTGCGATGAAGGGGTATACCTGACCTACCGACCGCTGTACTGCTGTTTCAGAAAGCGTTCATCATGAGAGGAGCTGTTACCGTGATTTCCGGAATCGATACCGGAACAGGCAAAACCGTTGCCACCGGCCTGCTCGCCAGAGCAGTGCTTGATCGGGGGGTATCGGTCATAACCCAGAAAATTGTCCAGACGGGCTGCCCTGGCAGGATTGCCGAAGACATTCTCGAACACCGGCGTCTCATGGGCTGCGAACTTACCGAAGAGGACCTGCAGGGGGTTACCTCTCCCTGCGTGTTCGCCTACCCGGCCTCGCCGCATCTGGCGGCCAGGCTTGAAAACCGGCCCGTCGACGTCATGGCCATAAGGCGTTCGACCTTCAGGCTGCAGCATCGCTACACCACCGTCCTGCTCGAAGGAGCCGGAGGGCTTCTGGTTCCCCTGAGTTCCGATCTGCTGCTGGCCGACTATATCCGGGATGCCGGTTATCCTCTCCTGCTGGTCTCCTCTTCCCGGCTTGGCAGCATCAACCACACGCTCCTGGCCGTCGAGGCGTGCATGAAACGCGGCATCCATCTTCAGGGCATCGTTTTCAACCGGTTTCAGGAAACCGACCGCCTTATCGCCGACGATGCTATCGGGACAATCCGTCATTTCCTGAAACGATACGGCCTGTCGGCTCCGGTTGTAACTCTTGACGAAAACGGCCTTGAAAAGCATGCTCCGGAACTTCTGGGGTTGCTGTCGGGGGAATAAAGCGCACAGAAAAACAAGTATGAACGGTATCGATTCCGGTTTCGACCGCAGCCACATCTGGCATCCCTACACTTCGATTACCAATCCGCTTCCGGTCTATGCCGTCAAAGGAGCCCGGGGCGTGTATATCGAGCTGGAAGACGGAAGAAAGCTCATCGACGGCATGTCCTCCTGGTGGGCGGCGGTTCACGGCTATAACCATCCGGAACTTAACCGGGCCGTGCGCGAACAGCTCGAGAGCATGAGCCATGTCATGTTTGGCGGGTTCACCCATGAACCGGCGGTCACTCTGGCGCGACAGCTTGTCGCGCTCGTTCCCCGGCCACTCGACCGGGTTTTTTTCTCCGATTCGGGCTCGGTTTCCGTGGAGGTCGCCCTGAAAATGGCGCTGCAGTACTGGGAGGCAAGGGGGAATCACCGGAAGAAACGGATGCTGACCGTACGATCGGGCTATCACGGCGACACCTTCGGAGCCATGTCGGTATGCGATCCGGATACCGGCATGCACCGTCTTTTCAGGGGGTTTCTTCCCGAGCAGTATTTCGCCGAAGCTCCGCGCTGCGGTTTTCACGATACATGGAGCGAGGCGTATATCGAAGACATGCGCCGCAATATCGAGAGCCACGCCGACGATCTCGCCGCAGTGATCATCGAACCGGTGGTTCAGGGTGCGGGCGGCATGCGGTTCTACTCTCCGCACTATCTGCAGCGGCTTCGCGAACTGTGCGATCGTTACGGGGTTCTTCTGATTTTCGATGAAATCGCGACAGGCTTCGGGCGTACAGGAAAACTTTTCGCTCTTGAACATGCCGGGGTTGTGCCCGATATTCTGTGTGTCGGCAAAGCCCTGACGGGCGGTTACATGACCCTTGCCGCTACCCTTGCGACAGCGCAGGTCGCCGAAACGGTCTGTTCAGGCGATCCGGGGGTGTTCATGCACGGGCCGACCTTCATGGCCAATCCGCTTGCCTGTGCGGTTGCCGGTGCAAGTATCCGGCTGCTTCTCGACTCAGGCTGGCAGGAAGCGGTTTGCCGCATCGAACGGCAGCTTGAAAGCGGCCTCGAATCCTGCAGGGCGAATGCCGGGGTTGCCGATGTCCGTGTGCTCGGCGCAATCGGGGTTGTCGAACTGCAGCGTCCGGTAGATATGGGTTCAATCCAGAGGATGTTTGTCGAAAGGGGGGTCTGGGTAAGGCCGTTCGGCCGGCTGGTCTATCTTATGCCGCCGTTCATTATCAGCCCGGCCGAACTCGACATATTGACCTCCGCCGTGTGCGATGTTGTGCGGGAATGTTCTGCGGAAGCCGTTGATTTATTTCCGCCGGAGATGTAAACTGTCACAATACGCTCGATTCAGTAACGCCAGAAGTAAACGAAATGACCAATTCCAGGCCATGGGTTCATCATTACGACAAGGGGGTACCCCATACGCTCGAGCCGTATCCGGAGCATACGCTTGTCGATGTTGTACGCAGAACGGCATCCGAACGTCCCGATCATCCCGCACTGTTCTTCAAGGGAAACACCCTCTCCTTCCGGGAACTCGAAGCCGAGAGCAATGCGCTGGCCGCAGCACTCACGGAGCTCGGCGTTTCTCCCGGCAATCGGGTGGCGCTGCTCATGCCGAACTCTCCGCAGATGCTCGTCAGCGAGCTTGCCGCATGGAAATCAGGCGCGATCGTCGTGCCTCTGAACCCGCTCTACACCGAAAAGGAACTGGTCTACGCGTTCAACGAGTGCGGGGCTGAAACCGTTATCGTGCTCTCCTCGTTCTACGGCAAAATCAAGGAGGTTCAGCCCGAGACCCGTCTCCGGAGGGTGATCGTCACCAATATCAAGGAGTACCTGCCTCCCCTGAAAAAGGTGCTGTTCACCCTGCTGAAGGAAAAAAAAGACGGTCACCGTATTCTGCCGCAGCAGGGCGATCTCCAGCTGCAGGACCTTATACGCCGCCACGCCTCCGCCGAAGTCAGGCCGATGCCTGTCGGCCATGACGCTCCGGCTCTCTTTCTTTTTTCCGGCGGGACGACCGGAAATCCGAAATGTGCGGTCAGCACCCACCGGAGTCTGGTTATTACCGGTATGCAGATCGCCTCATGGTTCAGCGTTATCCTGGAAAAAGGAAAAGATGTCATTATTCTCAACATGCCGATGTTTCACGTTTACGGGCAGGCAGGCATTCTGACGGCAGCCCTGACGGGGGGGTATCCGCTTGTCATGGTGCCCAACCCGCGGGACATCGACGATCTTCTGCACATCATCAGAACCCTGAAGCCGGCGGTGCTTCCCGGTGTTCCTACGCTTTTCAGCGCCCTGCTCAATCATCCCGGAGTGAGAAAAGACAGCAGGATCATGAGATCTCTCAAACTCAGCGTATCGGGGGCGGCTCCGCTCATGCAGGAGACCAAACGGAGTTTCGAGGAGCTGACGGGCGGCAGAATCATCGACGCTTACAGCCTCACCGAAACAACCCTTGCCTCAACCTTCACCCCGATACTCGGAACCTACAAGCCAGGCTCGGTGGGCATTCCTCTTCCCGACGTCGATGTGCGCATCGTCGATCAGGAGAATGGACAGGATGAACTTGCGCCCCTGGAGGTCGGAGAGGTGATCATGTGGGCTCCGCAGCTCATGCGGGAGTACTGGCAGAATCCTGTCGAAACATCGCTGGTGCTCAGGAACGGCTGGCTCTATACCGGCGATCTCGGCTATCTCGATGAGGACGGTTATCTCTTTATCGTCGACAGGAAAAAAGACGTCATCAAGCCCGGAGGATTCCAGGTATGGCCGCGCGATGTCGAAGAGGTCATAGCCCGTCACCCTGCCGTGCAGGAGGTGAGCGTTGCCGGGGTTCCCGACCCCTACAAGGTCGAGGCCGTAAAAGCCTGGATCGTACTGCGTTCAGGGGAAACGCTTACGGCAGGCGATCTCTGCGATTTCTGCCGTCGGGATCTTGCCGCCTACAAGATTCCCCGGCATGTGGAGTTCACCGAATCGCTTCCCAAATCGACGGTCGGCAAGGTGCTCCGCCGCAAGCTTATTGAAGAACACTGCACGAGGGAAGCAGGGACGACAGGGAAGTGATCCTCTCCGAACTGCACCGGCTGCTTCTGCCGGAAAATCTCGACCTGCTCGAAAAGCACGGTTCAGACGATCCGGCGGCTTTTGCCCTGCGCTTTCAGGGGTGCTCCGACATTCCCGCAAGGGCAATCGCTGAACAGCTGGCCTGTCGCCGCAAGGCGGTGAAAAAACTGCCGGTACTTTCCCGTTTTCCTTTACTCTACACGACCCTTTCCCTCGAACAGGCTTCAGGCGAGGCAAGTGCGGCCTACAAGGCTTCGCTTGTGCATGGTGAGCGCCTCATCGATCTGACGGGCGGGCTCGGTATCGATACCATGTTTTTTGCCCGGGTTTTCAGGGAGGTCGTCTATTGCGAGCGGGATCCCCTGCTTGCGGAACTTGCTGCCCATAACTTTCGTCAGATCGGGATTTCCGGCGTTGATACCAGCTGCGGCGACAGTCTTGCCATCCTTGATTCGTTTCCTGACGGTTTTTTCGACTGTATTTTCGTCGATCCCGCCCGCAGGGAGGGCGGCCGCCGTTCCGTTGGACTTTCGGCGGCAAGTCCCGATGTCCCCGCCGTTCATGACTTCCTGCTCCGCAAGGCGTCGAGAGTGATGATCAAGGCCTCTCCGGCGGTCGAGCTGAGCAGGCTGCGTGAGGAGCTGCCGGCACTGTCGGAAATCCGTGTGGTTTCAGTTGGCGGAGAGTGCAGGGAGGTGCTGCTGCTGCTCGATCGAAACAGACCGAAAGATCATGCTGTAGAACGGGTTGCCGTGCTGCTTGAGCAGGATGGGTCGATCCTGCGCGAAATCAAGGGGACCGGAGGGGAGCAGAGAGGGCCTGCCGTGCCTGTTCAGGCCTGTTTCTACGAACCTGATGCGGCAATCATCAAGGCCGGTCTTACGAAAAAACTCGCTCTTGATCTCGGGTTGGCTTTCGTCAACGGAAGCGTCGATTTTCTTGCCGCTGAGGGGTTTATAGCCGATTTTCCCGGACGCGCATTCCGCGTTGTGGCTGTCGAGCGATACAAGCCGAAAAGCTTTCGGGATTTTCTCAGGCGGCATGGAATTACCGCCGCGGCAGTTCAGCGGCGGGATTTTCCGCTCCAGCCGGAAGAGATACGCAGCAAGTTCAGGCTCAGGGAGAGCGACCGTTGCTATCTCTTTTTTACAAGGGACCGGGATGGCGAACCGATATGCGTGTATGCCGTCAAAGCTGCTGCAGTCTGAGCAGTTCCTGTTGTGCAAGACCGAAACGCAGCCCCTGGATGCTGACCCGCAGTTCCGCGACGCCGAGAAGCCGCATGAACTGGTGCAGGATCAGGGTTCCCATGGTAATGACATCGGCCCGGCCATCAGGTATTCCCAGTGCAAGGATCTCTTCCAGAGCGCTGTTTCGGAGCTGTTCGAGCAGGCGGTGAACCTCGCCGTAGTCGAGGGGGTAGTTCTGCACCTTCCGGGCATCGAAATGCTTCAGTCCCTGGCTGACCTGCGCAATGGTGGTCAGGGTTCCTGCAACGCCGTAAACCGATTCTCTCGATGCGAAAAAAGGGAGGATCGATGCTCCCAGCACCCGGTCGATCTCCTCTCGTGCGGCCTCAAACTCCTCTGCGGAAGGGGGGAGCGAACTGAAGAACCGCTCGGTAAGCCTTACCGAACCGATATCCATGCTGATGCTCTTTTCGACTCCTTCGGGCGAGCCCATGGAAATTTCCGTGCTGCCGCCTCCGATGTCGATTACCGCGAGGGTTTCCGGCAGATCGTTCAGGCCGGCTACCGCCCCGAAAAAGGTGAGTTCAGCCTCTTCGGTGCCGGAAATGCAGGTGATGGCAATGCCTGTTTGCATCCTCACAGCAGCGATAACCTCCTCGCGGTTTGCCGCATCGCGCAATGCGCTGGTTCCTCCCGCAATGATGGTTTCAGAGCCATGCTCTTCGGAAAGTGTCCGGTACTCATGCATGCAGGCAAGCAGGCGGGATAGTGCTTCGCTGCCGATCAGCTTCCGTTCGTCAACCTGCTGGCCCAGACGCACGATGGTCTGCCGGTGCAGCACAGGGATGATTGCTCCGCTTTCCGGCTCAAGGTCGGCGATCAGGAGAAGGGCGGTATTGGTGCCGATATCGATGCATGAAACCCGTTTCATGGTATCCGTGTCTCAGTGTTTTTCAGGGGTTTCCGCATGCACCAGGCTTGAGAGCCACTCATCCTCGTAGATGGTTTTTACTCTGGTGTAGCCGAGACGTTTCAGCAGTTTTTTCAGCCATGGCTCATCGTACACGAGTATTCCCGACAGCAGAACCTCAGCCTGCGGAGCGTAGTTCCGGATAACCGGCAGAATCCGGTCGATCACATTCTTGTTGATGTTCGCCAGAATCAGGTCGTACCCCTCCCGCAGGTTCGCCACCAGTTCCTCCTCTGCATCGATCAGCTCGATCCGGATATCCGGCGCATGGTTCTCTTCGGCATTCTCCACTGCATTTTCAGCTGCCCAGGCGTTGTTGTCGAAGGCCAGAATCGGCAGACGGTTGCCGAGCTTGCGGGCAGCGATGGCCAGTACCCCGGTTCCTGTTCCGATGTCCATGATTTTGCGATCCTGCAGGTCAAGCTCCTCCATTTGCCGCAGCATGAGGCGCGTGGTTGCATGGTAACCGGTACCGAACGACATTTTCGGATTTATCTCTATGACGATCTGCCCCGGTTTCGGAGTGATCTCCTTGTTTTTCTGCACGATCAGGAAGCGGTCGGAAATTTCGATCGGCTGCAGGTGCGCCTCCCACTCTGCGTTCCAGTTCCGGTCCGCCATGAAGCTGGCCTTGCAGGGGGGGACGCTGCCGAAGGTCTCTTCAAGCAGGGCGTGTACAGCCTGCTCTTTGGCTTCGTTCCATTCGGATTCCGGAAGGTAGGCGAGCAGCCTGTCGTCCTCTTCGAGAAAGTACTCGATGCCCTCCTGCGACAGGATGGCGATATAGGGTTCGAAAAGCGAAGGCGGTATCGTTATCGACAGTTCGATATGGTTTTTTGTTCCTGACGGCTGCATAGGAGATAGAGCGTGAAACGGGTTTGCTGCAAGAGTCTTCATGGGGTCAATATAGGGAAATTCCCCTTGGAATGCCGCTCTGCTCCCGATCCGACGGGAGGCTTTCAGTTTCTGCTGACGACGCGGGCAGCGCAGGCGTATCGCCTGTCGTAATACCGGGAGTCGAGCCTGTCGATCCGTACGCCGCTGCTTGTCGATACATGGGCGAAACGGTTGTCGCCCATGTAAATGCCGACATGATCGATGGTTTTTCCTCCGTTGCTGAAAAAAACAAGGTCGCCCTGCATGAGTTTTTTCCGGGGAACAACCCTGCCGAGGGAGGCCATATCGGAAGATGTTCTCGGCATCTTGAGCTGAAAGGACTCCTCATAAAGATATTGGACGAATCCCGAGCAGTCGAAGCCGTCAGTTGCAGTGCCTCCCCAGCGGTAAGCGGTTCCCATCCGATCCTTTACGGCGGTGAAAAGCTGCTCGATCGACTCGCCGGAAACTTTCACCGGGAGCTCCACCGTAACCGGAAGGGGGCTCCCCGGTACGATACGCGAGATATGTGTTTTTCTCTTTTTTAAACTATATTTGCAGTCCGGATCGTAGCGTGAACCGGTTGAGATGCTGCTGCAACCCGGGAGGCCGGAAAGCATGGCGGAAATGAGCAGCGCCGACACCGCCCGTCCGGATACGACTGATTTGCCGGCAAAAAAAGAGAGCCAACCGCTACCTGTTCTCATGGGGAAAAGCGTTTGCAGTTTTCTGGGGGAGGCAGAAGATTCTGCCCTCCGGCTGACCTGTATACAAGATAAGCGAAACTCTTGCAATTAGACAATCTGAAACCTTACCGGTTGCTTTTATGGCGGTTATGAAATTCGGCGGAACCTCGGTAGGTACCGCCCGGGCAATGCAGCAGGCAATCGATCTTGTTGTCCGTGAAAAAAAGAACGGGACGCCGCTGGTGGTGCTCAGCGCCTGCAGCGGCATCACCAACAAGCTTGTCCGTCTTGCCGATTCCGCAGGACTCGGCTCGCTCGATGATGCCCTGGCGCTTGCCGGGGAGGTTCGCCTTCACCACACCGGGCTCATAGATGAACTGGTAAAATCTCCGGAGCTGAAAGAGCAGCTTTTCGCCAGAGTCGAAGAGTATGTGGCACGGCTCGAAATGCTGGCCAGAGGCATCGATATCGTCGGGGAGCTTACCGAACGTTCCAGAGACTCGATCTGTTCCTTCGGTGAACTGCTCTCGACCACGGTTTTTGCTGCGGTCATCAGGGAGCAGGGCCATGATGCAGAATGGGTCGATGTCCGCAAGGTGATGATTACCGATGACCATCACGGCTTTGCCCGTCCGATCGGCGAAATCTGCCGGGAGCGGACAGACTCCGTCATCAGGCCGCTGCTTGATGCGGGAACCATTGTCATTACCCAGGGCTATATCGGCGAAACGCTCCAGGGCCGGACAACGACGCTCGGCCGGGGAGGATCCGATTTATCCGCAGCGCTTTTCGGCGCCTGGCTCGACGATAATGCCATACAGATTTGGACCGATGTTGACGGTGTCATGACCTGTGATCCACGGCTTGTTCCCGAAGCGCGCAGCATCAGGATCATGACCTTCAGCGAAGCGGCGGAACTCGCCTATCTCGGCGCGAAAGTGCTGCATCCCGATACCATCGCTCCCGCCGTCGAGAAGAATATTCCGGTCTGGGTGCTCAATACCTGGCATCCCGATGCGAAAGGCACGCTCATTACCAACGACCCGGAACGGCTTTCGGGCATGAGCTACGGAGGCCTTGTCAAATCCATTGCGGTCAAGAAAGGGCAGTGCATCATCAATGTCCGCTCAAATCGAATGCTGGGGCGCTACGGCTTCATGGGCGAGCTTTTCGGCGCCTTTTCGCGTCACGGTGTCTCCATTGAAATGATCTCCTCAAGCGAGGTTTCGATTTCGGTGACCGTGGACGACAAGAGCTTCAGCGATGAGCTGCTCCAGGAACTCGGTGCTCTCGGACAGGTAGATATCGAACACCGCGTGGCTACCGTCAGTGTCGTGGGCGATAACCTCAGGCTGTCGAAAGGGGTGGCCGGAAGGATTTTCAGTTCGCTCCGGGATGTCAATCTCCGGATGATTTCGCAGGGGGCCTCAGAAATCAATGTCGGATTTGTTGTTGAAGAGAAGGACGTCGAAACGGCGGTCAATGCGCTGCATCACGAGTTCTTTTCGGGAGAGGAGACTGCCGGCATCTTTGAAAAGCCGGCAGGAAACCCTTAAGTCTCCATCGCCGTTTAATGTATAAAACAGATTACGTTATCATGGATTATAAAAAAGCCGGAGTCGATATCAGTGCGGGTGAAGAGTTCGTGCGCCTCATCAAACCCCAGGTTCGGCGGACCTTCACGCAGAACGTCATAACCGATATCGGCGCGTTCGGAGGTTTTTTCCTTCCGGATTTTTCCGGATACCGTAAACCGGTGCTTGTCAGCAGCATCGACGGTGTCGGCACCAAGCTCAAGATAGCTATCGAGCTCGGCATCTACGATACTGTCGGATCGTGTCTTGTCAACCACTGTGTGAACGATATTGCGGTCTGCGGAGCCAAACCGCTTTTTTTTCTCGACTACTATGCCTGCGGAAAACTGACTCCGGCCATTGCGGCCGGGGTTGTCAGCGGAATGGTGACCGCCTGCCGGGAGAACGGCTGTGCGCTTATCGGCGGCGAAACCGCTGAAATGCCGGGAGTCTATGACGAAGCTGATTTCGATCTGGCCGGTTCGATTGTCGGCGTCGTCGATCACGAAAAAATAGTGAACGGCGCTTCGATCGAGGCGGGCGACGTACTGATCGGCCTCTCCTCCACCGGCCTGCACACGAACGGCTACTCGCTTGCGCGGAAAGTGCTCGAGGGCAGGATGCAGGAGCGTTTCGACGGGCTTGCAGGATCGGTGGGCGAAGAGCTGCTCAAGGTGCACCGCAGCTACCTTTCGGTTATCGGGCCGCTCTCGGGCTCTCCTGACGTCAGGGGACTGTCGCATATTACCGGCGGCGGGCTCACCGGCAATACCATGCGCATCATCCCTAAAGGCCTGGCCCTGTCTGTCGACTGGAATTCATGGCCTGAACCTGCAATTTTCGACATCATCCGTAAAGCAGGCGATGTTCCCGAAGAGGACATGCGTCGAACCTTCAATCTGGGTATCGGCCTCGTGATGGTGATTCGCCGGGAAGCAGCCCCTGATATGATGGAGTATTTGAAATCCATCGGAGAAATTGCATACATTATAGGTTCCGTTACCAGCGCCTGATTTTTCCACGGTTTTCCGCAATAAACGCAATCATCAACATCTATGCTGACGTTAGTTGCCATTATAGCAGTAAGCTACATCATCGGGTCGATTCCCACCAGCATCATGGCGGGAAAAATGATCAAGGGTATCGATATCCGCCAGTTCGGCAGCGGCAATGCCGGCGGCACCAATGCGTTCCGGGTGCTCGGATGGAAAACCGGTCTTGCGGTCACGCTGATCGATATTTTCAAAGGCGTTGTTGCCGCCGTGTCGGTGGTCGCGTTTTTCCGCCACCATCCGATCGATGTCTTTCCGGATATGAACGAGGTCGCCCTGCGTCTGGTCGCCGGTATGAGCGCGGTTATCGGTCATGTGTTTACGGTTTTTGCCGGGTTCAAGGGCGGCAAGGGGGTCAGTACCGCCGCCGGGATGCTTATCGGCATCGCACCGGTCAGCATGCTCATGGTTATCGGCGTTTTTCTGCTTACCATCTATCTTTCGCGCTACGTTTCGGTTGCCTCGATGCTCGCCGCCGTTGCCTTTCCCCTCATTATCGCCATCCGGAAGTACATTTTCGAACTCGGCACGGGTCTGGATTACTACATCAGGCTGTTCGGCGAACAGCTCTCTTTCCATGACAGTCTCGACTATCATCTCCTGATTTTCGGCCTCATCGTCGCACTCGGCATTCTCTATACCCATCGGGCCAATATCAGACGGCTGCTTTCCGGCACGGAGAACCGGGTAACCTTCGGAAAGCATTCGTGAGCCGCCCGTCCGCTCCGCTGCACATTGCCGTTCTGGGTGCAGGAAGCTGGGGTACCACACTTGCCGTTCTTCTTGCCTCAAAAGGCTATCGGGTAAATCTCTGGGCTCATCGTCCCGAGTTTGCCGCCCAGCTTGCCGCTGAACGCCAAAACATCCGTTATCTCAACGGTGTTCATTTTCCCGATACCCTGCAGGTTTTCACCTCTCTGCACGAGGCGATCGCTCCGTCAGATATCGTGGTGACGGCGGTTCCCTCCCAGGCTTTGCGTGAAACCGCCGAACAGTTCCGCGATCTTCCGGTCGAGGGAAAAATCATCGTCAATGTTGCCAAGGGCATCGAACTGAAAACCGGCAAGCGCATGTCGGAAGTGCTGCTTGAAGCCATTGCGGGGCTCCTGCCGTCCCAGGTTGCCGCCCTCTACGGACCGAGTCATGCCGAAGAGGTTTCAAAAGAGCAGCCGACCACGGTTGTTGCCTCCTCGCCCTCGGTTGAAACCGCGAAGAGGGTTCAGGAGATTTTTCACACCAGCATGTTCCGGGTCTATACCAATACCGATATCATCGGCGTAGAGATTGCCGGTTCCGTGAAAAATATCATTGCCATTGCGGCAGGTATTTCCGACGGTATCGGTTTTGGCGACAACGCAAAAGCCGCCATCATAACCCGGGGCCTTGCCGAGATGTCGCGCCTTGCCGTGAGCCTTGGCGGTGACCCGATGACGGTATCCGGGCTTTCGGGGATAGGCGATCTTGTGGTTACCTGCCTGAGCAGGCACAGCCGGAACCGGTATGTCGGTGAAGAGATAGGGCGAGGCCGTTCGCTTGAGGATGTGGTGAGCCACATGAACATGGTTGCCGAAGGCGTACTCACCTCGAAAGCCGTTTATGAGCTCAGCAGGGCGAAAGGTGTGGAAATGCCCATAACCCAGGCGGTCTATGAAATGCTTTTCGAAGGGAAGCCGGTTCAGCAGGCAACCCTTGAACTCATGACCCGCGAACCGAAAGGGGAAGTGTACTGAGCGGAACCTTCTTCACTCGTGCTTTTTCGGATAGTCGTACCATATCTTCATTCCCGAGCGCTCCCCGGCTTCAGCCCACGATCCGCAGCTGAGATCGATGCGGATTACTCCGCAGGTAACCATGTTGTCGAGCCGTTCTCCCGTAAGGAAATTCGAAAAGTCAGTCATGACGGGATTGTGTCCGAAAAGCATCGCGGAATCGCAGCGGTCGGGGAGGGATCGCACTATCTGCAGGAGAGCATCGCGGCCCCCGGTATAGATCTCCATCTTCTGCACGATTTCGCTCTCCGGATAGCCGAGAATTCCGGCAACGATTCCTGCTGTCGTGATTGCCCGGTTTGCCGGGCTTGACACCACCATCGATGGCCTCACCATCTTTTCTTTCATTCGGGCGGCCATGAGCGGGGCCGATGCCATCCCGCGGTCATTGAGAGGGCGCTCGAAATCGCTCTGAAGGGAGTTGTCCCAGCTCGATTTCGCATGGCGGACCAGATAGAGTGTTTTCATTATTTGCAATGGTAGAGGTAACGTTCCTTGAGCGCCATGATTCTCCGGTAGGAACGGTCGATGCGGGATTTGTCGAGGGTGCCGTTTTTTACCAGCTTATGGATTATTTTCGTGGCTTTTTCAGTGATATCAGGGTCATAGGCGGTGTTGTTGCCGAAGAGCAGGATATCCACTCCCGCGTCGAGAGCGAGCCGGATGGCCTCTTCAAGTCCGTAATGGTCGGAAATGGCTTTCATCTGCATGTCGTCGCTGACGATTACCCCCCTGAAGCCGAGTTTATTGCGCAAAATGCCGTCCAGCACCTTTTTTGAAAGAGTCGCAGGGTAGAGACTGTCGAGCTTTGCGTTGAAGACATGCGCGGTCATCACGGCATCGTTGTACCCCGCGGCGATCATGGTCCGGTAGGGGTCGAGCTCCTCTTGTTTCCAGCTTTCGGTAACATCGGTAAAGTCCTTGTGCGTATCGGTCGATGAACTGCCATGTCCGGGAAAGTGCTTCAGGGTGGGTATCACACCCTCCTGACGCAATGCGTTGGCCGTCAGCGTGGCGTGCCGGGTGACGATTTTCGGATCGGCCGAAAAACTCCGACCGAGTTTTCCGATAACCGGGTTGTCCGGGTTGACGTTCAGGTCGACGACCGGTGCGAGATTCATCGGAATATGCATTTTTTTCAGAGTCGCAGCGGTTCCGAGTGCCGCACGGGTGGTGCTGTCGCGATTGTCGAGGGCTCCGAGATGTGCAGCCGAAACGCTCGGGGGAAACCCTTTCGAGCTTTTCAGCCGGTTCACCTTTCCGCCTTCCTGATCGATGGCGATGAGCAGGGGGATTTCCGAAAGACCCGTCAGTTCAAGCGTGAGTTTCGAGAGCTGCTCCGGGCTGCTGATGTTCCGTACCGGGGATTTCGTCGGCACATCGTAGTCGAAGAGCACCACCCCTCCGATATGGCGTTTCCGGATATCGACGGCGATTCCGGGGGCATCGGTGATCGAGAGCCCCCGGAAACCGATCATGAGCATCTGCCCGATCTTGACCGCCAAGCTGTCGGGTTGCTGGGCAGCACCTGCAGGCAGCGGAGCGAGCTGCAGCAAAAGGAGCAGCGCTGCGACGAGCGTTTTTTTTATCATGCCTCCCCCGCCGCTTTTGTGACGGCAATTTCTCCACCGGAGATAGCCACCCTTACGAGATCGTTCTCCTGAACCGCGCCCGACAGAATGAGCTCCGAGAGCCTGTTGGTTATCCTTCGCTGCATGACCCGTTTCAGGGGCCGGGCGCCGAAAGCCGGGTCGAAGCCCTCGCGGGCGAGCCAGT
This sequence comes from Chlorobiaceae bacterium, assembly GCA_013334435.1. Taxonomy (GTDB): domain Bacteria; phylum Bacteroidota; class Chlorobiia; order Chlorobiales; family Chlorobiaceae; genus Chlorobium. The sequence continues at coordinate 48,617 of JAAXXP010000006.1, forward strand.
CGAGGGCTTCCGGGGTGATCTCCAGGGTAATATGCTGGCGCATGGCTGTTGCCCTGATTCGGTCGAACTGCACTTCGACGATCTGGCGCAGATCCTCTCTGGAAAGCGGCGTAAAGAGAATGATCTCGTCGATCCTGTTGAGAAACTCCGGGCGCACCTGCTGCTTGAGCATCTGGAAGAGTTTTTCCTGCAGTCCCGAAAGCACGGCGTCTCGGTTCATGCCGTCCATTTTCTCCATCTCCGACTGGATCATCTGGGCTCCGATGTTGCTGGTCATGATGATGATGGTGTTCTTGAAGTTCACCGTGTGCCCCTTGCTGTCGGTAAGCCGACCGTCGTCAAGAATCTGCAGCAGGATGTTGAACACATCGGGGTGGGCTTTCTCGATTTCGTCGAGCAACACAACCGAAAAGGGTTTTCGCCGGACGGCCTCGGTCAGCTGCCCACCCTCTTCATAGCCCACGTATCCGGGAGGCGCTCCCACCAGACGACTGACATTGTGCGACTCCATATATTCGCTCATGTCGATGCGGATCAGCGCATCCTCGTCGTCGAACAGATAATCGGCCAGCGTCCGGGCCAGCTCGGTTTTGCCGACACCCGTCGGTCCGAGAAAAATGAACGATCCTATCGGTTTTTTTTCGTCGCCCATGCCCGCCCGGGACCTCTTGACCGCCTCGCTGACCGCGCTGACCGCCTCGTCCTGTCCGATGACGCGCTTGTGCAGTTCATCCTCTATGCCGAGCAGCTTCTGCCGTTCGGACTGCAGCATCTTGCTGACCGGTATGCCGGTCCAGCGGGAGACGATGTCGGCTATGTCCTCGGCATCGATCTCCTCTTTCATGATCAGGTCCCCGGAAGCCTGCTTTTCCTCTATTTTCTCCCGGTTTTCTGCAATCTGGCGTTCGATGCGCGCAATGCTGCCGTAGCGGATTTCCGCCACCTTGCCGTAGTCTCCCTGCCGTTCATACTCCTCGGCCTGGAGCCGGAGCTGCTCAAGTTCCGACTTAAGGTCCCTGGACGCCTTGATCAGCTCCTTCTCGGTGTCCCACTGGGCCTTGATCGAGGTCTGTTCCTCAACAAGGCTCGCAAGCTGCTTCTCGATCTCTTTCAGACGCTGCCTGGTATCAACTGTGCTCATGGATTCAGTCGTTTTTGATTACGGGTGGCGCCGCTTGCCTGCTGCGCCGGAAGCCGGATTTTCTCCGACCGTAACAGGCAAGCGGCTGTTCCCTTAAGATAGGTACCTGTAATAACGAATAATGTTGTAAATTTAAGGTCTGAGTAAAAAAAAGGACAATTCGCTCTTTTCTTATATGGTAACTCGTAATAAAATAACCGGTAACAGCGTGCAAAAGTTCTCCATCGGTTCTATTGAAATTCCTTCGGACGGCTCTCTTTTCTTTATTGCCGGCCCCTGTATCATTGAAAGTCGCGCCATGGCCTTTGCTGTAGCCGAAGAGTTGCAGCGTATAGGCAGCCGGGAGGGGGTGACCTTTATCTTCAAGGGTTCATACCGCAAGGCGAACCGCTCTTCCGTTTCATCGTTTACCGGTATCGGCGACCGCGAAGCGCTCGAGACGCTTGCCGCAGTCCGGGAGCAGTTCGGCATGCCGGTGCTGACCGATGTGCATGAGAGTGCGGAGGTCGAACTTGCCGCACCCTATGTTGATGTGCTGCAGATTCCTGCGTTTCTTTCGCGTCAGACGGAACTGCTGGTGGCTGCAGGCAAGAGCGGCCGGGCCGTCAACATCAAGAAGGGACAGTTCATGGCTCCCGAGGATATGGCCCATGCCGCCGCAAAGGTTGCCGGCACCGGAAACCGGAGCATCATGCTGACGGAACGGGGCACCAGTTTCGGCTATCACAACCTTGTGGTCGATTTTCGGGGAATTCCGCAGATGGCCGATACCGGCTATCCGGTGATTTACGACGCGACCCACAGTCTGCAGCTTCCCGGTGCAGGCAACGGGGTTTCGGGGGGAGAACGCCAGTATCTGCTTCCACTTGCGCGGGCGGCAGTTGCTGCGGGTGTCAACGGGCTTTTTTTCGAGGTGCATCCCGATCCGCCTTCGGCACTCTCCGATGCGGCAACCCAGATAGCCCTTTGCGATTTTTCCGCTGTTATCAAAGAGCTGCGTCAGCTTTCGGGCTGCATGCAGTCGATTCATTCACGTTAAACAGGAACCCTCTTGTCAGGTTTTCAGTACTTCGGGATGGAGCCCTCTCTGGCCGATCCATCCTCCAGAATCCAGCAGGTCCTTCAGGGCGTAAGGGCCATCGTGTTTCCGGTAGACGGCGTGCTCAACGGGCCGCGTATGACCTTCGACAGCAAGGGAGGCGAGATTATCTCAATCTCCAACCGCGACGCATCGGCCCTTAAGGAGGCGATTCGCCAGGGTATTCTGGTTGCGGTCGTCTCCGATCGCGATGCAGGGTGTTTCCGTCCTGTGCTCGAGTCACTCGGAATTACCGCGCTCTATCTGAATGCCTCCAGTCTGCTTGGGGCTTATGAGATTTTCCGGAAGGAGTGCTCGCTTCAGGACGAGGAGTGCGCCTATATCGGCGACGATATTGCCGATGTGCCGGTGCTCGAGAAAGCGGGATTTCCCGTTACTCCGATAGACGGAGCCGACTATCTGAGAAACCGTGTGGGTTACATCTCGGCCTACGAAGGCGGAAAAGGGTGTATCCGGGAGATAGTCGAGATGGTGCTGCAGCAGCAGGGGAAGTGGTTGTTCGCTGAATCGTCCTGAGCAGGGGCGGGCAAACGTGCTTTTGATGGAAAAAATGGACGAAGTGTTTTACTTTTAGTACGTTCTGTTTGCAGATTCGGGGCCAAATAGTACCATTGTTTTATAACGTGGCAGGGCTCTGCGCGCGCAAAACATGAGAGCGATGTCAGGTAGTGACCTGCCGGACTGTTGAATCGTCGATTCTTACCGGGGATTGCCGTGTTTGCAAAGTTCAGTACCAGAAAAGCGTTTAAAACCGTCATGCTTTCTGTCGTCCTGCTCGGTTTGTCGCTTTTCTTATGGTATGCATTGAGGCAGCCCGCTCTTCCGGAAGGGGTTGTTTCCGGGAACGGCCGGATAGAGGCCACAGAGTACGATATTGCCGCCAAGCAGGCGGGCCGGCTGGATTCTGTTTTTGTCAATGAGGGGGATATGGTTGTCGCCGGCCGGACTCTGGCTCGGATGAACGAGGACGATCTCGTTGCCTCGCTCGACGAATGCGAGGCGCAGATTCGTCTTGCGCGCAATGAAAAGCTTCGCGCATCTGCCATGGCGGCACAGCAGGCCGGCGAAAGTTCTCTCGCGGATAAGGATTATGCCCGCTACCGGAAATTGTTCGATCAGGATGTGATCTCGCGTCAGGAACTTGATCATGCCCTGACCAAAAGGGAGGGGTTGAATTCGGCCGTTTCGGCTACGCAGGCCCAGGTGGCAGAAGCTGGTTCCGCAATCGAAGCGGTTATCGCAAAATCCCGGATAATCAGGAACAATATCGAAGACTGCCGACTCAAAGCCCCTGTAGACGGAAGGGTGCTTTACCGGCTCGCCGAACCCGGCGAGGTGCTGCCTGCCGGAGGAAGGGTTCTCACGGTACTTGATCTTTCCGATGCGTACATGACGATATTTCTTCCTTCAGAAATGGCAGGCAGGCTGGTTATTGGTTCGGAAGCCCGCATCGTGCTCGACGCCTTTCCTCGGATGGTTATCCCCGCCAGCGTGTCATTTGTTTCTTCAAGGGCGCAGTTCACTCCAAAAGAGGTGGAGACCAGCTCCGAGCGGGAGATGCTCATGTTCCGCATCAAGCTGAAAATCGATCCCGAGCTGCTCAGGACGCGATTGAAAGACATCAAAACAGGGCTTACGGGTGTCGGTTACGTTCGCCTCTCTTCCTCCGTTGCATGGCCGGAAGCCCTTCAGCCCCGGATTTCGCGATGAACATCGAAGCCGGTCATACGGTACGCCTTCAGTCGCTTTCACACGCTTACGGTCAGATCGCCGCGCTTGACGGCATTGACCTGGATATTCCTGCGGGCTGCATGGCTGGGTTCATCGGGCCGGACGGTGTAGGAAAGTCGACGCTTCTTGGCGTCGTTTCGGGAGCCATCGCCGTTCAGTCCGGCCAGGTTTCTGTTCTGGGCGGTGATATGCGTGATGCGGATTTCAGGCGCCGAGCAGCATCCCGTATTGCCTACATGCCGCAGGGGCTCGGAAAAAACCTCTATCTGACGCTCTCGGTTTTTGAGAACGTTGATTTTTTCGGACGCCTGTTCGGTATTCCGGAAGTTGCAAGGAAAGTCCGGATAGGCGAAGTGTTGCAGA
>JAAXXP010000066.1 GCA_013334435.1 Chlorobiaceae bacterium
TATGAAACCACTCAGGGAAGTCGCCATGTCGTACATGGCGCTTGCGGAAGCGCAGAAGAAACTGCAGGACGGCATGTATGCCGAAGCTGCAGCCGAATCCAGGAAAGCCATGGAGATTTCGCGAACCATGCCGCCTGAAGAAGCCTTCGACCATGAGGGGTTCGAAGGTCTCTGCCATGCTGCGCTTGCATCCGCAGAGGCGGGGCTCGGGGCGTACAGCGAGTGTCTGCAGTCCGCGGAGCGCGCGCTTCGCTACTTCAGCCGGAGGGGCGAACTGCAGCAGGACGAGGGGAAGGGGTGGATCGCCGTTGTGTTCAGCCGCGCAGTTGCCCTGCAGGAAACCGGTTCTCCGGAAGAGGCCGCAAAAGGGTTAAGGATCGCCGGAGAGATGATTGCCGAACGCAAGGGGGAACTGCCGGGCAGGGAGGAGATGCTCCGGGAGATCGAACGGCGGCTTTCCGTGCTCCGGAATGTGCCGAAACCGGCTGAAAAGCCGGCCTACAGGGCGTGGTGGGAGTTCTGGTCGTAAATGGATATGAGGGCGGTTACAACGATACTGGTGATACGGCTGAGTTCGATCGGCGACATCATCCTCACCACACCGCTCCTGCGCGAAGTGGCGGCGGCTTTTCCTGCTGCCCGGATCGACTATTGCACCAAAAGCCCTTTTACTGCGCTTCTGAAGGGAAACCCCGCTCTGCACGCTCTGTATACTCCCGAATCGCCGCCTTCAGGTTCTTATGATCTGGTGATCGATCTTCAGAACAATCACCGTTCGCGGGCGCTTGTCCGGAATCTCCAGGCCAGGAACGTGGTCAGGTACAGGAAGCGGAACTGGAAGAAATGGCTGCTCGTAAAGGCCCGTATCGATCTTACCGGCCCGTATCGGTCCGTTGTCGACCGTTACCGTGATTCGCTTGCTGATTTCGGGGTGGAAGCCGACGGCCGGGGCTGTGAGCTCCACCTTTCGTCGGCAGACCGGGCCTTTGCGCGCGACCTGCCGGACGCAGCAGGGCTTCGACTCGCCGTCTGTTTCGGAGCCATGCATGCTTCCAAGCGGTATCCTCCGGCCGGTTTTGCCGCCATTCTTGCAGCGCTGTTCGATGCCATGCCGGTGCAGGCGGTTCTTCTGGGCGGAGCGGACGATGCTCCCTATGCCCAGGCCATCCTGCAGGCCCTTCCTGAACGGTTTCATCCTCGGGTTGTCGATCTTGCCGGCGCCTGCACGCTCATGCAGAGTGCGGCCGTGCTGGAAAGTTCCGACGGTGTGCTCTGCAACGATACCGGGCTGATGCATATGGCGTCGGCGTTCGGAAAAAAACTGTTCGTGCTGTTCGGCTCGTCGGTTCCGGCGTTCGGTTTTCTTCCCTATCGGGCGCCGTTCGAACTGTTCGAGGTTCACGGCCTCCGGTGCCGGCCATGTTCGCATATCGGCCGCGACAGCTGTCCCGAAGGTCATTTCCGGTGCATGAACGATGTGAAGGCGGAGGCTGTCGCCTCGTCGATTCTCGATTATTTCAGGACAGTATAGGCCATGAAAATAGCGTCGTGGAACATCAACGGCATCCGTGCCCGCAAAGAGTCGCTTCAGGCGTGGGTACTGAGTCGTGAGCCGGATATTGTCGTGCTCCAGGAGGTCAAGGCTTCCGAAGCGGAGGTTCCTTCCGAAATCAGCGGTCTGGAGGGTTATGGCAAATTCTGGAACGGCTCGACGATCCGAAAGGGGTACAGCGGAACCGGCATGCTGGTCAGAGATTCACTGGCTTCCGGCGCTGTCAGCAGGGAGATCCCCTCTTTCGATCTTGAAAACCGCACCATTGTGCTCCATACGCCGTTTTTTTCCCTTATCGGCACCTATGTTCCCAGGGGGGAGAGCCTGGAGCACTACCGGATAAAACTCGACTACCTTGACGCGCTCCGGGCGTATGCCACGGAGCTGCTTGCATCGGGAAAGCAGGTCATCATAGCCGGCGATATGAATGTCGCTCACCGCGACATCGACGTGCACCGTTCGCAGAACAAGCCGGGAGCCGTGGGTCTGAGGCCGGAGGAGCGGTCCGCCATCGACCGGCAGATCGCAGGCGGGCTTTGCGATATCATGCGGGAGCGCAATCCGGAGGCAAACGACCTCTTCACCTGGTGGCCTTACTGGAGGCAGGCCCGCGAGCGGAATCTGGGATGGCGGATCGATTGTTTCTACCTCTCTTCGGAGCTGTGCAGAAGGGTAAGCGCGGTATCGGTCGATCAGGAGGAAAAAAGCTCCGATCACGCCCCTGTTTTGCTGGAACTCGATATTGCCGCCACCCGATGAGGGGTTCCGAAAGGGCGCCGCAATTGAGTCCTTCCTCTCAATGAAACCCTGCGCGTTGCCACGGTTCAGACCATCGGAAACAACCCGTTTCCGCCTGATTTTGATGGTTGGAAAAGTGGAGCGAAAGCCTTACCTTTAAGGTTCAAATTTGCAGGTGGTGTTTACCGTGTGCTCTCATGCGGCAAATCCGAGGGGAACGGCGCGCGCAATACCCGACTCCCGCCACAGGCAAGCAACTGACGACGTTCAACTTATCAGCTATTGCGCTATGGAAACAACAAAACTCTATGAATGCACGGTCATTGTTGACGGAGGGCTTCAGGACGAAGCGATTGCCGCCGCAATGGACATGGTGCAGAAGGTCATTGCCGGAAAGGGAGGGGACATCAAGAGTGTTCTCGAAATCGGCAGAAGAAAAATGGCATACCCGATCCGCAAGAAAACCATCGGTTATTATGCCCACATCGAATTTACCGCTGCAGCTCCGGTTATAGCGGAAATCGAGAAGGTGCTCCGCTATGAAGAGGATCTCCTCCGTTATCTCATTATCCACCTGACCGGCGCACTTCTTGAAATGCGCAAGAGGGTTGAAAAGTACAGTGTTGTGATCGGCAGTCCGGAAGACACCGCGGCCTCGGAAGCGGAAGAGCCCGGCAAAGATGCGAAATGATGGCAAGGTTCAGTGGAAATGCAGGCGTGGATTGATTTCAATCGAGATTAAAACGGAGAAGATGCTATGGCTGAATTAAAAATGCCTGAAATCAACAGTGTTATTATCGCGGGCAACCTGACCAAAGACCCTGTTTTCAGGCAGACTAATTCAGGTGGAACTCCTGTCGTTAATTTTTCAATCGCTTGCAACAGAAGGTTTCGTGACAGCAATCACCAGTGGCAGGAAGATGTCTGCTACGTCGGTGTCGTTGCATGGAACAAGCTTGCCGAAAGCTGCCGTGACAACCTGAAGAAAAGTTCTGCAGTGCTGGTTGACGGCGAACTGCAGAGCCGGACATGGAAAGCACAGGACGGATCGTCGAGAACGGTCGTCGAGATCAAGGCCAGAAGAATCCAGTTCCTCAACAAGCGCAAGAGGAACGGTGAAGAGGATGAAGAGGGCTTTATCGAGGATGACTGCCACGATATCCATCATGAAGAACTCGGCGATGACGATCCGGGTCATATCTACGAATACAAATATCTTTCTTCCGATTGAGGAGGATTGACCAGAACAATTTTGTGAAGAACCACTTATGAGACAGAAACCCACTCAGCAAATGGGAAACAAATCGTTAGGAAACGCTTTGGCTTCCAAAAAGAAAGTATCGAAAAACCAGGTTGTTTTTTTCGATTATCGCGATGAGCGCAAACTGAAGCGCTTCATCAACGATCAGGGGAAAATCATTCCCCGGCGCATCACAGGGCTTTCCGCAAAGGAGCAGAATCTGCTTACGCACTCCGTGAAGTGGGCAAGGTTCCTGGCGGTGATTCCCTATGTTGCCGACGAGTACAAATAAACAATTTTGCAATCTATTGAAACAAGGAAGCTAAGCAGTGAAAGTCATTTTAAGAAAAGATGTGGCTGCCCTTGGTGATGCAGGCGACGTTGTTGCTGTAAAAAACGGTTATGCGAACAACTACCTGATCCCGCAAGGAATGGCTATAAGAGCGACGGAAGGAACGCTCAAAGCGCTTGAAACAGAAAAAAAACAGCAGGCGAAGAAAATCGAGCTGCAGCGTAAAAACGCCCGCGATCTTGCCCAGAAGATCGAGCAGATGATCCTCAAGGTTTCGGCAAGGGCCGGCGAGTCGGGCAAGCTGTTCGGCACCGTGACTTCCGCCGATATTGCCGAGGCGCTGAAAGCCGAGGGCGTCGATATCGACCGCAGGAAAATCACCCTCGAAGCTCCGGTGAAAGCTCTCGGCAAATACGAGGCTGAAGCCAAGCTCTTTATGGATGTTACCGTGAAGGTCACCTTTGAAGTCGAGGCCGAAGCGGCGGGTTCCTGATCGACGATCAAGCCCTGTTATTACCAGTAAAAAGCTCCATGACGATCTTCTCGCATGGAGCTTTTTTTATGGTGCCGGCTTTGGAAATTCCTTATTCGCGCTGTAGAATACCTATTACGGTATAACCGCAGGTCGGTATGCCGGGTCCAGCAGCAGTACCATTGAACCAAAAAAGGGGGAGTCGCTATGATCCAGACGCTTTTGCAGGAGAAATACCCCATCTACACGCTCGAGCTTGGCAAGACCGAAACAAGCTGCCGCAGTGTCGATGCTATTCTTGCCCGTTTCAAGGAGAAAATCGATGCTAATCCGGTTATCAAGTACATCGGCGTGTTCGACCATTTCGCGCATACCTCTTCCCTGCCCGAAGGTGTGATCGCTCCCGGTATCAGGGATGCGAAGAATATTCTGTTCTGTTTCGGAAAAGAGATTCCACACCCGGGAGTGCTTGCCGTGCGTCCCCGATCGATCGGTGTAACCGAACTCGAAAACTCCTTTGTCATAACCTTTCTTGAGGCGCCCAATCCTGCGGCCAACGAGGCTATGGAAGCCTGGACCAAGCAGCTGAAAGACAAATAGTACGGAAGAAAACAGCTCTTCGGACGTATAATGAAAAAGCCTCCCGGAACAGATATTTCCCGGAGGCTTTTTTTCTTGTATGCTGAACGCCGGCATCGGCCGCTTCTCATGCAGGGAACTGACTGAGCATGCGGAGATCGTTTTCGAAGAGCAGCCGGATATCGTCTATTTTGTAACGGAGCAGCACGGTTCTGTCCACTCCCATGCCGAACGCGTAACCGGACCATGTTTCGGGGTCGATACCGCAGTTGCGCATCACGTTGGGATGAACCATGCCGCAGCCCATGATTTCAAGCCATCCCGATTTCTTGCAGACCCGGCACCCTTTGCCACCGCAGAGATAGCAGGTGACATCGACCTCCGCGGATGGTTCGGTAAACGGGAAGAAGCTCGGTCTGAAACGGAGCCTGACATCTTTGCCGAACATCTGGCGGGCAAAGGAGTAGATCGTGGCTTTCAGGTCGGCGAACGAGACGTTCCTGTCGATATAAAGCCCCTCGAGCTGATGGAAAACGCAGTAACTGCGGGAGCTGATGGCTTCGTTGCGGTAAACCTTTCCCGGGCATATCACCCTGATGGGCGGAGGGTTGTCCAGCATGACCCGTACCTGCACCGGCGAGGTGTGGGTACGCAGGAGCACGTCGCCCGCAGGGTTTCCCCTGGTGACGAAAAAGGTATCCTGCATGTCCCTTGCCGGATGGTCGGGAGGAAAGTTCAGCATGTCGAAATTGTACCGGTCGAGCTCGAGCTCGGGTCCGGTTGCAATGCTGAACCCCATTGCGGAAAAGATCTGTTTCATTTCGCCCAGAACCTTCTGGACGGGATGCTCGCTGCCGGTGAAATGCCGTCTCCCCGGCAGGGTCAGGTCAAGCGCCGGCGCCTTCCCGGCAGCCGTTGAGACAAGTGCAGCATCGGCATCGGCAACCTTCCGGTCGGCGCTCTCTTTGAGCGTATTGAGCAACTGTCCGATTCGCGGTCTATCTTCAGGAGCCACCGATTTGAGCTGTCCGAAAAGAGCGGCGATAAGGCCTTTGCGGACGGTATATCTGATCCTGAACGCTTCGAGATCCTTATTGCTGAGGATCTCGAAGTCACTGATTTCGTGCAGCAGACTGCGAATGGCTTCTTCCATTGAAAGCGGGATAATGCTTAACCGATGACTGATTTGACGATCTGGGTGAAGGCCGCCGGGTCCTTTACGGCAATTTCAGCCAGTACCTTGCGGTCGATCTCGACGCTTTTCTTGTTCATGGCGTCTACCAGTTTCGAATAGGTTGTGCCGTTCAGGCGTGCGGCAGCGTTGATGCGCATGATCCAGAGCGAACGGAAGTTGCGTTTTTTCGCCCGTCTGTCGCGGTAGGCGTACTGCTCGGCTTTATCGACCGCGTGTTTGACGACGGTCAGGATATTTCCACGCGATCCCCAGAAGCCTTTTGCTTTCTTGAGAACTCTTTTTCTCCGTGCGCGTGATGCAACGGCATTATTTGCTTTAGGCATTGCTACTCTAAATTAAGGTTATGACAATTTATGCAAGAATCATCCGCTTGATCTGCTTTTCCTTGGTTCCGTCAAGTATGGTTGACTGGTGCAGACGGCGGGTACGTTTTCTGTTTTTCTTTTCAAGGTTGTGTGAACCGTTCATTCGTTCACGCTTGATTTTTCCGGATGCGGTAGCTTTGAATCGCTTGCATGCTCCGCGGTGTGATTTCATTTTAGGCATGACTGTCTCATTTGTTTTTATAAAAAAAGTTCGTCTATTCCGGTATCTCGTTCTGTTCGGGTGCAGGTGCACCTGCAGGTACCGGTGACGGGGCGCTTGTTTTAGCTTTTATCCGTTCGAATGCATCAATTTTCTTTTTGTCGGGCTCGAAGTAGACAAAGAGCTTCTTTCCTTCGAATTTCGGTTCTCCATCGCGATTGCTCACGCAGCTCAGGCGTTCGGTCAGGCGTTCAGCCAGTTCGAGTCCCTTATCCTTGTAGATGATCGAGCGTCCGAGAAAGACGATCGTTGCCCTTACCCGGTTGCCTTTTCGCAGAAACTCCTCGAGATGGGCGGTCTTGAAATCGAAGTCGTGCTTGTCGGTATTGGGATGAAAGCGCAGTTCCTTGAGCGTTGTGGTCTTCTGCTTTTTCTTGAGGTCCTTCTCCCGTTTGTCCATTTTGAAGAGAAGCTTGCCGAGATTGTCCAGTTTGCATACCGGAGGCTCTGCATTGGGCTGTACCTCTATAAGGTCAAGATTCCGATCTTCGGCCATACGTCTTGCGTCCAGGGTTTTCATGACCTGCTGGGTGCCGTCCTGAAAGATGATACGCACTTCCGGAACACGTATCTGTTCGTTGACCCGGTAGGTGAGCTTCGGCTTCTGAGTCGTCGTCTTCTGTTTCTTCATGAGATCAGCGTTGGTTTAAAAAATCAGGTTCGTTCCGTTATTTCCTTTCTGAGCATGTCGACAAGCCCGGAAACGGTAAAGCTTCCCATGTCGCCCTGGCGGTGGCGGCGCAGGGAAACCTCGCCGTTTTCGCGTTCTTTCTGGCCGGCGACAACCATGTATGGAATTTTTCCGATCTCTGCTTCGCGGATTTTTTTACCGATTTTTTCACTTCTGGTATCGATTTCTGCACGTATTCCTGCGGCAAGCAGCGCGCCGTGAACGGTTGCGGCATAGTCGTGAACATCTTCGGCAATGGGCAGCACTACGGCCTGAACGGGAGCCAGCCAGAGCGGGAAGTTGCCGGCCGTATGCTCGATGAGAACGCCGATAAAGCGCTCCATCGAACCGAAGGGAGCCCGGTGGATGACAACCGGACGGTGCTTCTGACCGTCGCTGCCGATATAGCTCAGGTCGAAGCGTTCCGGCATGACATAGTCTACCTGAACGGTTCCGAGCTGCCACTTGCGCCCGAGCGCGTCGCGCACGATAAAGTCTATTTTCGGGCCGTAGAAGCTTGCTTCGCCTATGCCGATAAAGTAGTCGATGCCCATGCGGTCCGCCGCTTCCCGTACGTCTTTTTCCGCCTGTTCCCAGACTTCCGGAGTGCCGCCATATTTTTCACGGTTGGCCGGGTCGTGCATGGAGAGGCGTGTCTGTACCTCGGAGAAGCCGAGTGTGCTGAACACAAACTGCGTCAGGTCGATGGCATTGCAGATTTCATCGACAAGCTGGTCGGGACGGCAGTAGATGTGCGAGTCGTCCTGCGTGAACCCCCTTGCCCGAACAAGCCCGTTGAGTTCTCCCGACTGTTCGTGACGGTAGACCGTGCCGAACTCGGTGAGGCGGATTGGCAGATCGCGGTAGCTGCGCAGCTTCGAGCTGTAGATGAGATGATGGTGCGGGCAGTTCATCGGCTTGAGCAGATACTGCTCCTGCCGGCCGTCCTCGTCATGGTAGGTGAGCGGCGGGAACTGCGAATCGCTGTAATACGGGTAGTGTCCCGAGCGTTTATAGAGTTCGATATTTCCGATGTGCGGGGTGTAAACCGGCAGATAGCCGCGTTTACGCTGCTCCTCTTTCAGGAACGCTTCCAGTTCGCTGCGGATGATGGCCCCTTTCGGCAGCCAGACCGGCAGCCCGCTGCCGATTTCCGGTGAAAGCATGAAGAGCTCGAGTTCCGAACCGAGTTTGCGGTGGTCCCTGCGTTTGGCCTCTTCAAGGCGTGCGACATGCTCCTTGAGCAGCTTTTCCGAGGGGAATGCGATCCCGTAAATTCTCTGCATGTTCTCTCTCGACGAATCGCCTCTCCAGTACGAGGACGAGATGTTGAAGAGGAGCACGGCCTTGAGCTTCGAGGTCGAAGGCAGATGAGGCCCGGTGCAGAGGTCGGTGAAATCGCCCTGATGGTAGAGTGATACCCTGTCTACGTTCTTCAGGGTCTCTTCGAGAATCTCAACCTTGTAGGGGTCGTTACGCACGTTTTTGAAATAGGCGACGGCATCGGTGCGTTGCATCTCCTCGCGCTCGATGCGGATATTCCGTTTGCCGATTTCAAGCATTTTCACTTCGATCAGCCGCAGGTCGTCCTCCCGGAAGCGGTGTTCGGATGCCACGTCGTAATAGAAGCCCTGTTCGGTTGCAGGACCGGCTCCGAACCTGCTTCCGGGAAAGAGCTCCTCGATGGCCTGGGCCATGATATGGCTCGCACTGTGCCAGAAAATATCGCGCCCTTCGGGTGTGTCGAAAGTTACGATCGCAACCCGTGCGTCGTTTTCGATCGGTGCATTGAGATCTGCGGCTTTTCCGTCGAGGATGATGGCGATGGCATCGTCGGCGAGCCTTCGCCCGATGGAGAGGGCAATATCAAAACCGGTGCTGCCACTGGGGTACGGGCGAACCGTCCCGTCAGGCAGGGTAATGGCTATCGGAGCCTTCTGTTCCTGTATGTCAGACATGCTGTTTCTTGTCGTTTCGTCAGGCCGCAACAACAGCGCCTTGAGCCACTGCGTCTGCGGGTTCTCTCCCGGCAGGAGAGCGGGATAAATCTTTTCAGCCTCTTTTTGTCAGAACTACACGGACGGGGGGGCTGGCCGGTCATAATGCGCGGCAATCCCCGTTTCCGTTAAGCGGATTTTAACTATACGAATAAAATCTGAAAAAAACAATATCAGTTGATTCCCCGGAGCAGTTCCGCAGTGACGATCTCGTTTCCCGTTTTTCGCGCCAGGTTTTCTGCTCTCTTTTTCAGCTCGCGTCCGAACGATATCTGGCTGATGAACGGGGCTTTTTTAACCATTTCGTTGAGCAGCGTCTCGGCTTCGCTGCTCCAGGCCATTTTGGCCTGGGGGGGCTCGTCCGTTCCGGTACGCTTCTGTATGGGCAGGAAGTTGAAGAGCATATCGTAGAGCGCATTGACGATTTCCTGCAGGAGCCAGACTGCTCCGCTGTGGCCCATGAAGGGCGTGCCGAGTGCTCTGCGAACGACAGGACCGGGAAATCCCGCCGGAATGAAGCGGGTTTTTGCATCGAGTTCGGCAAGATAGATTTTATCCGCCATGCGTCCGAAAAGGAACTGCGGCTGTTTTTCCATGATCTCGTCGCGCAGGAGCGAATTGTCGGTTTCAGCGCTTTCGCGGCTGAAGAGGCACTGCATGCCCATCTCTCCGGAAAGAAAGGCTTCAAGTCCCCGTGCGTAACTTTTACCGGCCACCACGCCGAAGCGGACGGTCGGGAACCATTCCGACTGCGGACCGCGCCAGAGATCCCATACCGGTTTGAGGGTTGTACGCTTTTCTTCCTGCAGAAATGCCGCTGCCCTGTCCTCATTGCCGGTCAGTCGGCCGATTTCAAGAATGAAGTGTCGGGTTTCCTCGATCCCGAACGGTGCGTAAAGCACCGGACGCTGCAGCAGCGAGGCCAGATCGCTGCCGAACTCCCGGTACATGACCACGATCACCTCCGAATTTTTCAGGGC
>JAAXXP010000067.1 GCA_013334435.1 Chlorobiaceae bacterium
TTTCGGCAGCGTCGAATGCCTGCTGCAGCCTGGCGGAAAAGGCTGCGCTCCGGAACTCCTGCAGCTGTTTTTCAAGCTCTTTTCTCGATTCGGCCAGTTCGGCGATTTTCGCCGTCACCGCTTCGTCGGCCTTGAGCTTCAGCATATGGCGGATATCCTGCAGTTCGCGGTACTCCTTCCACATGAGCTGTTCGGCAGCCTTTCCGGTGAGCGCCTCGATGCGCCGCACGCCGGATGCGACCGACGATTCGCCGACGATCTTGAACAGGCCGATCTGGCCGATGCTGTCCACATGGGTTCCGCCGCACAGCTCGATGGAGAGGCCGGGAATTTCGACAACCCTTACCCTGTCGGCGTATTTGTCGCCGAAAAAGGCCAGCGCGCCTTTTCCTATGGCCTCGTCGTAGGGAATGTCCTGATGTTTGAGCACCGGTTCGGCGCTCCGGATCTGTTCGTTGACCTCGGCTTCGACGGCCAGAAGCTCCTCGTCGGTGAGTTTGGCGAAATGGCTGAAATCGAACCGGAGGCGCTCGGCGCTGACGAACGAGCCTTTCTGCTGTACATGCTGGCCGAGAATCCTGCGCAGTGAGGCGTGCAGGAGGTGCGTGGCGGTATGGTTCCGCTCGGCGCCCTGGCGGTTGTGCCGGTCTACCGATGCCCTGCAGGCAAGCTTTCCGTCGTCGAACGACACATCGGCAGGGTCGATTGCGCTGTCCCGGACGGTATCGAGGGCTTCCGTGACGACATGCACGACGGCGTCGCCATCCTTGCGCGTGTCGGATACCTTCAGACGGTACTCCGCGGTTTCTATCCATCCCCGGTCGCCGGACTGGCCGCCGCTTTCGGCGTAGAAGGGCGTCCGGTCGAGCACGACGAACATCCTGTCGGCCGAGACGCTCACCCCGGTAATGGAGGCGATCTCCTCAAGCGAATCGTAGCCGGTGAACACCGAAGCCCGCTCCGCGGAGAACCACCGCCACTCTCCGTCCTCGTCCTGAAGGTGCTGTTTGTCTTTCCTGTCCTGCCGGGCGCGGCTCTTCTGCTCCTGCATGCAGTGCTCGAACCCCTCTTCATCCACCTCGAATCCGGCTTCGGATGCCATCAGCCTGGTCAGATCGAGCGGAAATCCGAAGGTATCGTACAGCCTGAAGGCGTCCTCCCCTTTTATTGCAGGGAGACCGGCAGCCTTTGCTCCCGTAATGACCTCGTTGAAAATTTCAATGCCCCGGTCGAGCGTGGCAAGAAAGCTCTCCTCTTCGGAACGGATGATTCTGGAAACCGTCTCCTGCTGTTTCTGCAGCTCGGGAAAGACATCGCCCATGGAGCGTGCAAGCGTCTCCACGAGCAGGTGGAGAATGGGTTCACTGCAGCCAAGCGTCTTGGAGTAGCGCAGAGCCCTGCGGAGAATCCTGCGAAGCACATAGCCGCGCCCCTCGTTGGAGGGCATCGCGCCGTCGGCAAGAGCGAAGGTCAGGGTTCTGGCATGATCGGCAATCACCCGCATGGCGATATCGCAGGGATCGTCCATGGAGGCTTTATAGCTTACCCCGGTAATTTCGGTGATCCGGTCGAAAAGAGGGGTGAATACGTCGGTATCGTAGTTGGAGGACTTGCCCTGCATCACGGCGGCGACCCGCTCGAACCCCATGCCGGTATCGACATGTTTCTGCGGCAGAGGCTCGAGACGGCCGTCTCCCTGACGGTTGTACTGGATGAAGACAAGGTTCCAGAGCTCGATTACCCGGTAATCCCCGACATTGACCAGCTCTTTTCCGGAACCGTCTTCGGTAAGGTCGATATGAATTTCCGAACAGGGCCCGCAGGGACCGGTTTCGCCCATCTCCCAGAAATTGTCTTTTTCTCCGAACCGGAGAATGTGATCGTTCAGGATGTCGGTCTCGGCCTGCCAGAGCATGAAGCTCTCGTCGTCGTCCTGATAGACGGTGACGTAGAGGCGCTCCTTCGGGAGTTTCCAGACCGATGTCAGGAGTTCCCACGCCCAGGTAATGGCCTCTTTCTTGTAGTAGTCGCCGAACGACCAGTT
Source organism: Chlorobiaceae bacterium (assembly GCA_013334435.1). Classification (GTDB taxonomy): domain Bacteria; phylum Bacteroidota; class Chlorobiia; order Chlorobiales; family Chlorobiaceae; genus Chlorobium. The sequence goes on from JAAXXP010000067.1 coordinate 2,045, forward strand.
GCCCAGCATTTCAAAGAAGGTGTGATGGTAGGTGTCCCTTCCCACATCCTCCAGATCGTTATGCTTGCCCGAGGCCCTGATGCATTTCTGCGTATCGGCGGCTCTCAGGTAGGGGCGTGTTCCTTTTCCGAGAAACACATCCTTGAACTGGTTCATGCCTGCATTGGTAAACAGCAGGGTTGGATCATCTGCCGGAATGACCGGAGCCGAACGGACGATTTTATGGTCTTTGCCTGCAAAAAAATCTAAAAAAGACTGCCTGATTTCCCTGGATTTCATGAGAGGTTTCTTCTTGTTGCTGTATGCTCCCCGATACCCCGTCAATGCAGGGCAGGTGCCTCTTAAGGGCTCAAATTTAACTTTTTTTCCTGCGTGATGCCAACTTAATTTTCCCCCCCGCAGTGGGCTGTTTTTTCGCGCCGTTTCCCCCCATATCTCCGGCATTGCGTGCAATGTTCATGAAAAAAATTTATATTTGAACGGACTGATGAAAGAGCTTGATTCTCACCGGTTTTAACCAAGGAATCCGTTTATGAGCTGGGGCGTTGAAGATGAACAAAGACGCAGGGATATTCTGGAACTCATGGATATATCAGCCAGAATCGTCAAGGAAAATCCCAACTATGTCAATGAAGTCAAAAAAAGCACCAACGGCTGCTGGATGGAGCAGATGTACGCCATGATGCGGTGCGATTTCTGCGACCTTTCCCCGGACTGCCCGGTCAGGGAAGAAAATGAATGGCAGGAATACCTCAGGACAAACAATATCGTCATCGGGAAATAATTCAGGCGGCATCGCCTCACAGCTTGCTTAAAGCCGAATTATCCTTTATATTCTTCTTGCAGAAGACTGTGCAGGGGAGCTTTTGTCTTCTTCTTTACCCACCACGTACATTTCACCAGATAACAAACTCAATGACCTTCCTGTCGCGATGTTCATTGGCAGGAGAATGTTATTGCTGTTTTACTAACCTTGAAAAGTAATAAACAGGCACAATGACTGATACAAAAACGACGACAAAACAGGTCAATGTAACATCGAAAACCAGCGTTTCCGTACTTTTTGCGGGAGACTCCGGTGACGGCATGCAGTTGACCGGCACCCAGTTCGCCAATACGGTTGCTGTTTCCGGGTCCGACCTGAATACATTCCCCAACTTTCCATCCGAAGTACGGGCCCCTGCAGGCACCATTGCCGGCGTTTCGGGATTCCAGCTCCAGTTCGGAAGCAAACCGGTCTATACTCCCGGAGCCCGGTTCGATGTCATGATCGCCATGAACTCCGCAGCGCTGAAAGCGAATCTGAAAGACCTTCATCGCGGAGGCATCATCATCGCGGGTACCGAAGGATTCGATGAAAAGAACCTCAGACTCGCAGGATATCCTCAGGGTGCAAATCCTCTCGAGGACGGCTCCCTGAGTAACTATATCGTCTTTCCGGTTCCGGTACTGCAGCTTACCCGCGAGGCCCTGAAGGATTGCGGCCTGAACCACAAGGAGATCGACCGGTGCAAGAACATGTTCGTTCTCGGACTGCTCTACTGGCTTTACAGCCTGCCGATCGACACAACGGTCGAGATGCTGCACGCCAAGTTCCGGAAAAATGCACAGCTTGCCGAAGCGAACATCACGGCCATCAAGGCGGGTTATTTCTTCGGAGACGAAACGGAAATATTCGCCAATCTGGGACGTTTCGACATCGCACCGCAGAAGCAGCGGGGCGTTTACCGCCGCGTAACCGGCAATGAAGCGTGCGCCATAGCCCTTACTGCCGCCGCAAAAAAAGCCGGACTCAAACTTTTCCTCGGTTCCTATCCGATCACGCCGGCAACGGAGATTCTGCAGACGCTTGCCAAAATGAAAAAATGGGGGGTCAAAACCTTCCAGGCGGAAGATGAAATCGCCGGTATCGTTACCAGCATCGGCGCGGCTTACGGCGGCGCACTGGCCGCAACCAACACCTCGGGCCCCGGACTCGCACTGAAAACCGAGGCGCTCGGACTTGCCGTCATTCTTGAAATACCGCTCGTCGTCATCAACGTACAGCGGGGAGGCCCGTCAACAGGGCTTCCGACCAAACCGGAACAATCCGATCTCCTGATGGCCATGTACGGACGGCACGGGGAAGCTCCACTGCCGATCGTCGCGTCGTGCTCTCCGGTCGACTGTTTCTATACCACCTATGAGGCGGCAAGAATCGCCGTCGAGCATATGACTCCGGTTATCTGCCTTTCTGACGGGTATCTTGCCTTGAGCTCCGAGCCGTGGAAGGTCGAATCGCCGGACAATCTGTGCGAAATAAAGCCGCGCTTTCAGCCTGAAAGAAATCCGGAAGATCCGGCCTATCTCCCCTACAAGCGCGACGAACGCCACGTACGCTCCTGGGCAATACCCGGAACCAGGGGACTGGAGCACCGTATCGGCGGTCTTGAAAAGCAGCATGAAACCGGCAACGTTTCCCATGATCCTGAAAATCATGCGCTGATGACAAAACTGCGTGCGGAAAAAATCGCCCGTATTGCCGAAAGCATTCCGCTTCAGACCATCGACAACGGACCTGAAAAGGGAGACCTGCTGATTCTCGGATGGGGCTCCTCCTACGGAGCGATCAAGACGGCTGTTGAACAGGCGCTTGCAGAAGGACTGAGCGTCGCTCATGCACATCTGCGCTATCTCAACCCGTTCCCGAAAAACCTTGGCGAAATGCTCGGAAATTTCAAAAAGGTGCTGATCCCCGAAAACAACAACGGGCAGCTCATCCACCTGATTCGCGACACCTTCCTGATCGCTCCCGAAGGATTCAGCAAGGTAAAGGGACTGCCGTTCAACGAAATGGAAATACTGGCCAAAATCACCGATCTTATAAAGGAGCACTGAAACATGACCGACCTCGATACAACACTGACAGCAGGAACGACGCTTACCGCAAAGGATTTCGCTTCGGACCAGGAACCGAAATGGTGTCCTGGCTGCGGTGATCATGCCGTTCTGCAGCAACTGAAAAACGTCATGCCCGAACTGGGCACGGCGCCTGAAAATATCGTATTCATTTCGGGCATCGGGTGCTCTTCGCGCCTGCCCTACTATATGGCTACCTATGGTGTGCACGGCATTCACGGCAGGGCGCTGCCGATGGCCACCGGCCTGAAAACATCCCGTCCGGAACTGACCGTCTGGGTTGCAACCGGCGATGGCGATGCTCTTTCGATCGGAGGCAACCATTTCATTCATACCCTGAGAAGAAACCCCGACCTCAACGTGGTGCTTTTCAACAATGAAATCTATGGTCTGACAAAAGGCCAGTACTCCCCGACCTCGAAACTCGGCCTGAGAACCGTCACCTCCCCCGTCGGTGTGATCGATCATCCGTTCAACACCGCCGCCCTGGTGCTTGGCGCCGGTGGCACCTTCTTTGCGCGCGCACTCGACCGCGACGGAAAGTTCCTTCGCTCGATGCTGAAGCGTGCCGCAATGCACAAGGGAACATCGCTGGTGGAGATTTACCAGAACTGTCCGATCTTCAACAACGGCGCTTTTGAAGCATTTGCAAGCCCGGAGAAAAAAGAGGAGACCGCCCTCTTCCTCGAACAGGGCAAGCCGCTGGTATTCGGAAAAGACAGGAAAAAGGGCATCGTGCTGGACGGCATGACGCCGGTGGTGGTCGATATCGACAAGGAGCAGGTGTCAGCCGACGACCTGTGGATACACGACGAATCGGACCTCAACAAGGCATCCATCCTGGCGAGGTTTTTCGACGACATGAGCGTGACGGAAGATTTCCTCCCAAGACCGTTCGGCGTCTTCTATGCCGCAAGCCATACCACGTACGAGGATGCGCTCACCGCACAGATCGCCGATGCGCAGGCAGAGGGATGCGGTACACTCGAGGAACTGCTCAGGGGCGACAACTCTTATGAAATCAGGTAAGGCGCTCACAAGGCGCCCCTACAGACGGAAAAGCCGGCTTTGAAAGCCGGCTTTTCCGTTTATCCCTCCTCTTTCCAGACGCCCATGGACGAAAACTTTTCGATCCGGCTGCTGATCAGCTCTTCCGGAGCTTTCGGCAGGAGCGCCTTGAGCTCCTCGATCAATATGGATTTCAGCGTAGCGGCCATCGCCTCCGGATTGGTATGAGCCCCGCCGAGCGGTTCGGTAACGATCCTGTCTATAATCCCCTGTTTCAGGAGATCCTCGGCGGTAAGTTTCAGCGCTTCGGCAGCCTGCTCCTTGAAGTTCCAGCTTCTCCAGAGAATCGAGGAACAGCTTTCGGGAGAGATCACCGAATACCAGCTGTTTTCCGACATGAGAATCCTGTTGCCGACACCGAGGCCGATCGCGCCGCCGCTGGCTCCCTCTCCGATGATGACGCAGATCACCGGTACGCTGAGACGGGCCATCTCGAACAGGTTTCTTGCAATGGCTTCAGCCTGGCCGCGCTCCTCTGCTTCTATGCCGGGAAATGCTCCGGGAGTATCGATGAGCGTGATGACCGGCTTGCGGAACTTCTCTGCGAGCTTCATAAGACGCAGCGCCTTGCGGTACCCTTCGGGCTGCGCCATACCGAAGTTGCGGTACAGGTTCGACTTGGTATCACGCCCTTTCTGGTGGCCGATAATCATGACGGTCTGCGAAAAACCTCCTTCGCTCCCGGCGTTCTCCTCGATACGCGCAAAACCGCCGACAATGGCCTTGTCGTCACGGAAATGACGGTCGCCGGCCAGCTCGATAAAATCGCGGGTCATCATGTAGATGTAATCGAGCGTAAAAGGGCGCTCCGGATGGCGGGCAAGCTGTACTTTCTGCCACCGGGTAAGATTTTTATAGATCGACCTCCTGAGCGCATCGACCTTCTGTTCCAGAAGTTCGATATCGCGGTGCAGGGTGTCCGCCTCATGCTGGCTCTGCTCTCTTGCGCTGCCCCGGAGACAGACTCGCATCTCGTTGAGCTTGGCTTCAAGCTCAAAAAGCGGTTTTTCAAAATCAAGCACAACCTTTGATGCCATAACCGAAAAAATAGGAGGGGACCCGGAATTGCCAGCATTGGCGTTTCAAGGCCGCCCGGTATTGATAAAAAAAGTCCATCACGCCGGAGCAGATGATGGACTTCTCATGTAATAAACTGAACGGGAAGCACTGACTATCAGGCTCCGACCTCATCTTTAAGAGCCTTGCCCGGCTTGAATTTCACAACTTTTTTGGCTGCAATGGTGATCGATGCTCCGGTCTGGGGATTTCTGCCCTGTCTTTCAGCCCTGTCTCCTGTGGTAAAGGTGCCGAATCCAACCAGCGTCACGTCGTCCCCGCCTTTCAGCGAAGAGGTGACAACATTGATAAACGCATTAACAGCGCGCTCTGCATCGGCTTTTGTCAATCCTGCCTGGGAGGCTATTTTTTCTACTAACTCAGCTTTTGACATATGACATTTTGTTATTGTTAGAGGGAAAGCATTTTTTTCTCAGAGCTACTAATTCAGTGAATTTAAACAGTGACCGCTAAAGATGCAATGACTTTTTCAGCAATCACCCTCTTTCAGGGGCGACAGTTTGAATTCATGACCGTGCGATGTTATATTTAGGTTCTTTTTGTAAACCGTAATTCTCTTCAGACCGCCTATGACGTCCATCAGCAATGTGTCCAAAGGGTCCATCATCCGCTTCAAGGGAGAGCCCCATATTATCGAAAGCCTCGTCCACCGCACGCCGGGCAATCTCAGGGCTTTCTACCAGGCGAATATGAAGAACCTGAAAACCGGCAGGAATGTCGAGTACCGGTTCAGCGCCACGGAATCGGTAGACCTGATTGTAACCGAACGCAAACAGTACCAGTACCTCTACCGCGACGGCGCCGACTTCGTGATGATGGATACCGATACCTTCGACCAGATCAACGTTCCTGAGCTCACCATCGGCTCCTCGGCGCGCTTTCTCAAGGACGGCATCATGGTTTTCATCGTTTTTTCCGATGACGGGTCGATTCTTGACGTAGAACTGCCTACATTTGTTGAAGTGGAAGTCATGGAAACCAGTCCGGCAACAAAAGACGACCGCGCCACCAGCGGAACAAAGCCGGCGAAGGTTGAAACCGGCACCGAGGTCAGCGTACCCATGTTCATCCAGAGCGGGAGTATTATCCGTGTGGATACCCGCACCGGTGAGTATATTGAACGAGTCAAGAAATAATTTCATTGTTTATTGCGTAACGTCTCTCGTGTTAAACTATTAAGGATACATCACCATGAACCTGAATGAAATCAAACAGCTGATTGAGGTTGTCAACAGCTCGGATCTGCAGGAAGCCATCATCGAAGAGGGCGCCCTTAAAATCATCCTCCGTCGCTTCGTTACGGGAACGGTCGCGCTGACGCAGCCGTTACCGGCCACTCCGGCAGCACAGCCTGCCGCAGCACAGCCCACGGTTTCATCAGGCAATGCCGCCGGGTCGGACTCATCCCTGCAGTCGTCGGAACTGCTGTCAGGACTGATCGACATCTGTTCGCCGATTGTCGGCACCTTCTATCGCTCCCCCTCTCCGGATTCAGATCCGTTTGTGGCGGTCAACGACACCATTCACAAAGGCGATATACTCTGCATCATCGAAGCGATGAAGCTCATGAACGAAATCGAGGCAGAAGTCACCGGCACCGTTGTTGAAGTTCTCGTTGAAAATGGCCAGCCTGTAGAATACGATCAGCCGTTGTTCCGCATCAAACCGTAACTTTTCCATCATCAATCCAACGGCCGTGTTTAAAAAAATACTTGTTGCGAACAGGGGCGAAATAGCCCTGCGCGTCATGCAGACATGCCGTGAACTCGGCATCAACACCGTCGCGGTCTATTCGACTGCCGACGCCCAGTCCATCCATGTGAAATATGCCGACGAGGCCATCTGTATCGGCCCTCCTCCTTCCAAAGAGAGCTATCTGAACATTTCGAGAATCATTGCAGCAGCGCAGCTGACCCACGCGGACGCCATTCATCCGGGCTACGGATTTCTGGCCGAAAACGAAGACTTTGCCGAAGTATGCTCATCGCTGAGCATCAAGTTCATCGGACCGACAGCGCGCATGATCAACCAGATGGGGGACAAGAATACGGCAAAGGCCACCATGATCACTGCCGGGGTTCCTGTCGTTCCAGGCAGTCAGGGTCTGGTCAGCGATCTGCAGGGCGCTCTCGAAGCGGCTAACCGTACCGGTTATCCGATTATCATCAAGCCAACAGCAGGCGGAGGCGGAAAAGGCATGCGGGTGGTCCATGAGGAAAGCCAGCTCGAAAAGGCGCTCGTGACGGCAAGAAACGAAGCCGAAAAGGCTTTCGGCAACAGCGGCGTCTATATCGAAAAATATCTTGAAAATCCCCGGCACGTCGAAATCCAGATTCTTTCCGATCAGCATGGCAACACCACGCACCTCGGCGAAAGGGACTGCACCGTCCAGCGCCGGCACCAGAAACTGATCGAAGAGACGCCCTCCCCGGCTGTCGACGACAAGCTCAGAAAAAAAATGGGTGATGCGGCCGTCGCTGCAGCCAGAGCCATCAATTATGAGGGAGCCGGCACCATCGAGTTTCTGCTCGACCGCCACAGGAACTTCTACTTCATGGAAATGAACACCCGTATCCAGGTAGAACACCCGGTTACGGAGGAGCTCTACGATGTCGATATCGTAAAGGAACAGATCGAGATTGCCGCCGGAGCCTCCATAAAGGGCCGCACCTTCACGGCAAAAGGCCACTCCATCGAGTGCCGCATCAACGCCGAAGATGCCGAGCATCTCTTCCGTCCTTCACCCGGAAAGCTCGAGGTATTCCATACTCCGGGGGGGCACGGCGTCAGAGTGGACTCTCATGCCTACGCAGGTTACGTCGTTCCGCCGAATTACGACTCCATGGTCGCCAAACTCATTGTCACCGCGAACACCCGCAAGGAGGCCATTTCAAGAATGTCGAGAGCGCTCGACGAGTTTATTGTAACCGGAGTGAAAACCACGATTCCCTTCCACAAGCAGGTCATGCATTCATCGGTATTCCGGAGCGGTGAGTTCGATACCAGCTTCCTCGACTCCTTCCGGTACGAAAAAATGTGACCGC
>JAAXXP010000068.1 GCA_013334435.1 Chlorobiaceae bacterium
GCTGCAGGTGCTGCTTCTTCGGTTGCAGGTGCTTCTACAGGAGCTTCAGTTTTTGCACAGCCAACGAATGAAACTGAGCTTAAGAGGAAGAGGAAAATGAAAAGTTTTTTCATTGCTCGATTGTTGTTTTTGTTGTTTTGATAATTGAACAGCTTCTTCAGCTAACGAATATTAAAAAAAAACAGTGAGTTTTCAAAAACCGACTGCATGGCTGAATATGCAAAATATTTCCAAATCCAGCCATATAAAAATATTTTTTAATCGACGAGCACCTGAAGATCCTCCTGGCCCAGCCTGTGGAAATCCAGATAACGGTAAATCTCCCGCTCCCGCTCGCCGGAAAGCAGTTTTCTGACCACTTCGAGGTACTCGTCCCTGTTGGGCAGATGACCGAGCAGCGCGGCTACGGCGGCAAGCTCGGCAGAACCGAGATAAACCTGCGCACCTTTGCCCATACGGTTATCGAAGTTTCTCGTACTGGTCGAGAACACCACTGCGTTGTCGGCGACCCTTGCCTGGTTGCCCATGCAAAGCGAACAGCCCGGCATCTCCATACGCGCGCCGGAAGCGCCGAACACGGAATAGTAACCCTCTTCGACGAGCTTTTTCATATCCATCTTGGTGGGAGGCGAAATCCAGAGCCTTGCCGAAGCGACCCCCTTGTTGCGAAGCACTTCGCCGAGAGCGCGGAAATGGCCGATATTGGTCATGCAGCTGCCCACGAAGACCTCATCGATCTTCTTCGGGCGGGTGTCGTCGAGCAGCACCTCGCTGAGCGTCATGACGTCGTCGGGATCGTTCGGACAGGCAAGCACCGGCTCGGTGATGGTGCTCAGGTCGATGTCGAGCACCGCCGCATATTCCGCATCGGCGTCAGGTTCCAGAAGCACGGGATTGGCAATCCACTCCTGCATTTTGCCTATTCTGCGACGCAGGGTCTCGGGGTCGCCGTAACCCTCTTCGATCATCTGCCGGAGCAGGGCGATATTGGAGTTGAGATACTCGATGACCGGCTCCTTGTCGAGGCGGACCGTACAGGCCGCCGCGCTGCGCTCCGCCGAAGCGTCGCTGAGTTCGAAAGCCTGTTCCACCTTGAGCTGCGGAAGTCCTTCGATCTCCAGAATCCTGCCGGCGAAGATGTTTTTCTTCCCTTTTTTCTCGACCGTCAGCAGTCCCCGTTTGATGGCGACATACGGAATGGCATTGACAAGGTCGCGCAGGGTGATCCCCTCCTGCAGTTCTCCGGTGAAGCGCACAAGCACCGACTCGGGTACGTTGAGCGGCATGGTGCCGGTCACCGCAGCAAAGGCCACGAGACCCGAACCGCCGGGAAAGGATACGCCGATGGGAAACCGGGTATGGGAGTCTCCTCCGGTACCGAGGGTATCGGGAAGCACCATGCGGTTCAGCCAGGTGTGAATGACACCGTCTCCCGGCCTGAGGGCTACGCCGCCACGGCTCATGATGAAATACGGCAGCGTGCGGTGCAGCTTGACGTCCGAAGGCTTGGGATAAGCCGCCGTGTGGCAGAAACTCTGCATCACCAGATCGGCGCTGAAGCTGAGTGCGGCAAGCTCCTTGACCTCGTCGCGGGTCATGGCGCCGGTCGTATCCTGCGAGCCGATCGTCAGGGTTTCGGGCTCGACATACATGCCCGGCCTTACTCCATCGAGACCGCATGCCTTGCCGATCATTTTCTGCGCGAGAGTATAACCCTTTCCGGAATCAGCAGGCTGAGAAGGTGCCGTAAAAATGCTCTCCTCTCCCATGCCGAGCACGGCTCGCGCCTTTCTGGTAAGGGTTCTTCCGATAATGAGAGGAATCCGCCCGCCGGCTCTCACCTCGTCGGCAAGGGTATTGGGAGCGAGATCGAAACGGGAGATGATCTGGCCGTTCTTCTCTATCCTGCCTTCGCAGGGGTAAACATCGATCACGTCCCCTGTCTCCATGGCGCTCACATCGGCCTGGATAGGCAGGGCGCCTGAATCTTCGGCGGTATTGAAAAAAATCGGTGCAACAATGCCGCCGATCACCACGCCGCCGGTTCTTTTGTTCGGTACGGCGGGAATATCCTGGCCGAGATGCCACTGCACCGAGTTGATACCCGATTTTCTGCTCGATCCGGTGCCCACGACATCGCCGACATAGGCGAGCGGGTTGCCTTTCTCCTTGAGGCGGGCAATTGTTCCGATAGGGTCGTCCATTTTCGAGCCGAGCATGCAGAGCGCATGGAAGGGAATATCGCTGCGGGTAAACGCCTCGCTGGCCGGTGAAAGATCGTCGGTATTGGTTTCGCCGGGCACCTTGAAGACCGTCAGGGTCATTTTCTCAGGCAGTAACGGCCTCGAGGTGAACCATTCGGCATCGGCCCACGACTGCAGCACCTCTTTTGCATACGGGTTGGAAACCGACATGTCGGCAACGGCATCGAATGAATCATAGACCAGCAGCACACTCTTGAGCATGGCTGCGGCCGTGCTGCAGATCAGGGAATCCTCATGGCTCAATGCATCGATAAGCGGCTTTACGTTGTAACCGCCAAGCATGGCGCCCAGAATTTTAACCGCCTCTACCGGCGTCAGGACTTCGCAGCTCGCCTCACCCTTGATGATGGCGTCAAGAAACGCCGCTTTCTCGAAAGCGGCATCGTCCACACCGGGGCTGATGTGCTCACAAAACAGTTCAAGCAGATACTCTTTATCGACGACCGGCCGCTGCCGGAGCAGTTCGATCAGCGAACGTGCCTGTTCCGCCGTCAACGGCAGAGGCGGAATGCCAAGCTGGGCTCTCTCTTCAGTATGCGCGCGATATTGGCTGACAAAACTCATAGGTCATTCTCCCGGAGTTACGATTGAAACGGTTATTACATTGAGATCCGACAGGAAGGGAAACGCTCTTTTGTCTTCAGGAAAAAGACAAAAGAACTATAATAGCACACCTTTTTTTTAAAACAAAACAATAGCGGAAACATGGCCCGAGAACAGGCCGCACTTTCTAAGTCCGATCTTCGGACCTGTCTGAAATAGTAAAGCGGTCAACCGGCAGCAGGAACGCGCCGGCAAAAAAATTTCCGTTCTTCAGCCGGCAGGTTCCATAAAACAGGAAAAAGTCAGCGGGATTCAGCCCTGACGCCGGTCAGCACTCCTGCTCCTGCAAGCATGCTGTCGCCGTAACTGAGAAAACGGTAGTTTTCGGCCGTCGCCTCCCCATATGCCTTCATGAGATGCTCCCGGCCGGCAAATGCGGCGGTCAGCATCAGCACGGTCGAACGCGGTGCATGAAAATTGGTGAGCAGAAGATCGATAACCCTGAACCGGCAGCCCGGATAGATGAAAATATCCGCTTCCCCGCTCATGCCCGTTTCCGGAGCATCCCATTCCGGACGCCCGGCAGCATGTTCGAGCGAACGGGTAACCGTGGTGCCCACCGCTACCACCCTTCCGCCTGCAGCCTTTGTCCGGTGGATCTTTTCGATGGCGTCCAGCGGTATTTCGTAGTACTCCCGGTGCATGACATGCTCCTCGAATCGTTCGACCCGTATCGGCAGAAATGTTCCCAGTCCGACATGCAGGGTCAGCACCGCCGTATCCACCCCTTTTCCGCGGAGCCTGGCAAGCAGTTCGGGGGTCATGTTGAGCGAAGCTGTCGGTGCGGCAACCGAACCCGGACGCTCGGCGAAAACCGTCTGGTATCGTTCCGTGTCGACCGCTTCGGCCTCCCGTTTCAGGTAGGGGGGAATGGGGACGGCGGCATGCCGTTCGAACAGAAGCGGCAGGTCGAGGCCCTCGGTGGATGCGATGCGGGCGATGCCCTCGCCGGCGATCTCGCAGACCAGCAGGTCGTGGCCGTGTGCCGTGAGCCGGTCCCCTTTTTTCAGGCGTCCCCGGTACAGCACAAGGTCCTGCATCCCCTCATGTTTTTCAAGCAGCATCAGTTCTACCGAAGCTCCCGTGGTTTTCAGGGCGAACATCCTCGCCTTGACCACCCGGCTGTTATTGAGCACCAGCAGGTCCCCTTCCCGTAAAAAATCCGCAAGAGCCGCATACCGGCTGTGCAGCGTCTCCCCCGTCGTGCTGTCGAGCACCAGCAGCCGGGACGAGCCCCGCTCCTCGGGAGGGTACCGGGCTATCATCCCCTCCTCGAGCGGATAATCGAAATCGCCTGGCTTCATGACTGCCTGAGCCGTTCACGAACCGCTTCGGCATGGGCCTGAAGCCCCTCATGGTCGGCAAAGGAGGCGATTTTTTCGCCGCAGGCGAGCAGCTGTTTTCGTGAATAGGAGATGATCGAGGTGTGCTTGATGAAATCGCGAACCGAAAGAGGGGAGAAAAACCTCGCCGTCCCGTTGGTCGGCAGGGTGTGGTTCGGCCCGGCGAAATAATCGCCAACGGTTTCGCAGGAGTACGCCCCCATGAAAACGGCTCCGGCATGACGGATTCCGGTAAGCACATCCCAGGGGCTTGCAACATGCAGTTCCAGATGTTCGGGCGCTATCATATCGGAAACCCGACAGGCTTCCTCCATGGAACCGGTAATGACGATGGCCCCGTTGGCCGAAAGCGCCCCGGTGATCACCTCCTTGCGGAGCATGCCGCCGATACGGCGCATTGCAGCATCCCTTACGGCAAATGCCAGCTTCTCGGACGGCGTGATGAGGACGGCCGATGCGTCGGGGTCGTGCTCTGCCTGGGCGAACATGTCGAGCACGATGAAATCGGGATTGGCCGATTCATCGGCAAGCACAACCACCTCGGAAGGTCCGGCGATGCTGTCGATGGCGACGTGGCCGAACACCATTTTCTTGGCCAGGGCGACATACTTGTTGCCCGGTCCGGTAATGATATCGACTTTGGGGATGGTCCGGGTGCCATAGGCGAAAGCCGCGACCGCCTGGGCCCCTCCAAGCTTGTAGACGCGTCCGACACCGGCAACGGCGGCGGCGGCAAGAATATGCGGACTGATCTTCCCCTCACGGTCGCAGGGGGTCGTCAGACAGATCTCCCCGACACCGGCAACCTGGGCAGGCGCGGCATTCATGAGCAGAGAGGAGGGATAGGCTGCTTTTCCTCCGGGCACATAGAGCATGGCTTTCTCCATGGGAGTCACCCGCTGGCCGAGAATCACTCCACCCGGTTCTTCATAGAAAAAACTTTTTTCCACCTCATGGCGATGAAAGGCCGTTATGTTCCGGTAAGCCTCCTCGAGCACCCCGATAAAAGCGGGATCGGCATTCTCGTAGGCTTCGGCGATCTCCTCGGGAGAGACCATCATCTCCTGCAGGCGGACTCCCTGAAACCGCTCGGTAAAGTCACGCACGGCAGCGTCTCCTTCCGTGCGGACCGAATGAAGGATGTCATGAACGGCGTTTTCGACATCCGGTTCGTAGACAACGCTTCTTTCCAGCTGTTTTTTCAGCGCCTCTTTGTCGGTGGCATAACGGTAGATATTCAACACTTTTTCAATCCCGTTTATGGTTTTGCAGACCGCTTTTTCCTGTTTTTGCTAATGTAGTGAATCGTGCTGTTTATAAAAACCGCCCCCCTTCCCGACAAAAGAGCAGACTCCGAAAAAAGAGCTGCAGGAGGGGCTCTTTTCATTTGAAAAAAAAGTTCTATTGGAGTACTTTTAGGGTTCAGATGAAACCTTGGAATATAGCCTGAACAGCCGCCTTTCCAAGCCGCGATGACACCACACTTAGATCTATTGATGACATGAGCTTTTTCAGCAGCCTGTTCCGGGATATCGCTATCGATCTCGGCACGGCAAACACTCTTATTTATATCCGCGACAAAGGGGTCGTACTCAATGAGCCCTCGATTGTCGCTCGCGAACGTAACTCGGGAAAGGTTGTAGCCATAGGCCACGACGCCCTCCTGATGCATGAAAAAACCCACCCCGGCATTGTTACCATAAAACCTCTTGCCAACGGCGTGATCGCCGATTACGAAGCCACCGAAGAGCTCATCAAGGGGCTGATCAACAAAACCAAAACCCAGTTCTCGTTCGGCATACGCAGGATGGTTATCGGCATTCCTTCCGGCATCACCGAGGTCGAAAAACGTGCCGTGCGGGATTCCGCAGAACATGTTGGGGCCAAGGAGGTCTACCTTGTGGCCGAGCCGATGGCTGCGGCAATCGGTATCGGCATCGACGTCAAGGAGCCGATGGGCAACATGATCGTCGATATCGGGGGCGGCACCACGGAAATTGCGGTCATCTCTCTGGGAGGCATCGCATCGGGGGAGTCGCTGCGTGTAGCCGGCACCGACATCACCAACTCAATCGTCAGACACTTCAGAAAAGCATACAACCTCGCTATCGGGGAACGCACCGCAGAGGATGTCAAAATCAAGATCGCATCGGCCTACAAGCTCGACAAGGAGCTGACCATGACCGTGCGGGGCAGAAACCTGGTTACGGCGCTCCCGGAAGAACGCGAAATCAACTCCCCCACCATCAGGGACGCGATCGCCACGCCGATCAGCCAGATCATCATCTCGATCAAGAAAAGCCTCGAGGTCACCAAACCCGAGCTTTCAGCCGATATCCTCGACCGGGGACTTTTCCTTGCAGGCGGCGGAGCCCTCATCAAGGGGCTCGATAAAAAAATCAACGAGGAAACGAAGCTTGCCGTGCATATCAGCGAAGAGCCGTTGACGGCCGTAGCCAGAGGCACCGGCGAAGTGCTGGAAAACCTCGAGAAGTACCGCAGCGTCCTGCTTTCCACAAAACGCTACTGACCCTTCAGCCGGGGCGGGACGCTTCGATCAGTTCGGAGTAGAACGCCTCGTACCGTTCGACAAGCAGAGAGGTTTCGAAACGCTTTGCCTGTCGGACGCAGGCTGCAGAAACGGCCTGATGCAGGGTTTCGTCCTGAAGCAGCGTCAGCGATTTTTCGGTCATCGCACCGATATCGCCTGGAGGAAGCAGGTAGCCATGCACTCCGGATTCGATAAACTCGGGAAAACCTCCGGCGTCGGTAGCCACCACCGGCACCCCGCAAGCCATCGCCTCGAGGGCCGCAAGGCCGAACGATTCGGCGTTGCTCGGCATCAGCATGAGATCGGCCAGAGAGAGCAGCGGCACGATATCGTCGATTTTGCCGAGAAAACGCACCCGGTCGGCAATACCCAGTTCACGCACCCGAATCTCGGCGGAGCTCCGTTCGGGGCCATCCCCGACAAAGAGCATCGTCGCATCGATATGCTCCGTGATGGCTGCAAACACCTTGACGATATCGCCGATGCACTTCACCGGCCTGAAATTCGAAATATGGATAACGATCCTTTCACTTCCGAGTCCCAGCTGCCCGCGGAGCACCGGATCGGGAGAGCGGGTAAACAGTGCGGTATCGACAAAATTCGGAATCACCGAAATCTCCTTTTTCGGACTGAACATCCGCCGGGTTTCATCCTGCAGATAACCCGACACCGCAGTCACCCCATCCGATTTGTTGATGGCAAGACGAACGACGTCCTGCATGCCGGGATCGGCCCCCACCACGGTAATATCGGTACCGTGCAGCGTGGTGGCAAGGCGGAAACAGCGGACTTCGGCACACTTGTCCTCGAGCATCTGCCGGGCGAGCATGGCGCTCAGGGCGTGCGGAATCGCGTAATGGGCATGAACCACGTCGAGCTTTTCGTAGAAGGCGACAGCAGCGATCTTGGAGGCGAGGGCAAGCGAGTAGAATGGGCACTCGAAGAGCGGGTAGTGCATCGCCTCGACCTCGTGATAGAAAATGTTCTTCGAAAACGTCCCCAGCCTGAACGGGGCCGCCTGGCTGAAAAAATGAACGATATGGCCGCGCCCGGCAAGCGCCTTGCCAAGTTCGGCGGCAATCGCCCCGCTTCCGCCGTAGGTGTGGTGACAGGAGATACCTATTTTCATGACTCTCTGGCTTTTTTGTTGCCGCAATATACCACAAAAAGCAGGAACAAACCCCGCACAAAGGTCTCGACGGCATTGCCGCCGGGCGCTGTTCCGGCGTTCCGGATTAGCCGTTTTTCAGAAACGGAGAGGGTAACGCGATGCCGGTGAAATCCGGAGGGTGGGCGGGAAGAACGGTTCGGCTCCGTCCTGCGCGACGGAAGCGCTACCCTAAGGCCGTCGAAACGAGATAGATGGTATAGGCTGCAAAAGAGCCCAACAGGATCGAACCTTCGATCCTGTTGATCCGTCCCGTCCCCTGACCGCGAAACCCGTAACCGATGACAAAGAGGGAAACGGTCAACAAAAGCATGATCACGATATCGCGAAAAAAAACCGACTGTTCGATGGCCGAAGGGCAGATCGCACCCGCTACGCCCGCAACGGCAAGGATGTTGAAAAGGTTCGAGCCGAGTACGTTGCCGAGCGCGATCTCGTGCTCGCCCTTGCGAACGGCAGCAATCGACGAGGCGAGTTCGGGCAGGGAGGTGCCGACGGCCACCACGGTCAGACCGATCACGAGATCGCTCACTCCGAGCGTTCCGGCGATACCGACAGCCCCCCATACGAGCATGCGCGAACTGACAAGCAGCAGCAAGAGACCTGTCACGACAAGCATGAGCGCCTTGCCGAGCGGCAACTGATGCCGTTCAAGTTCGCTCTCCATTTCGGTGGCGAACCCGTCGCTCGATTTCCGGAGACCCTCCCACGCAGTCCATCCCATCAGGAGAGCGAAAAGAAGCAGCAGAACGAAGGCGTCATGCCTGCTGAACATGCCGTCGAACATCAGAAACGCTGCAACGCCCGTCGCAAGCGTCAGAATCGGAAGCTCCTTGCGCAGCACGCGGGAATGCACGGCTATAGGACTCAGCAGTGCGGTAAGGCCGAGAATGAGCGCGATGTTCGTGATATTCGATCCGAAAACGTTGCCGAGCGCGATATCCGGATTTCCCTGCGAAGCGGATATGGCCGAAACCGTCATTTCAGGAGCGGAGGTGCCGAACCCGACGATCACCATGCCGATAAACAGAGGCGGAACCCTGAAATGCCCTGCGGCCGCGGAGGAACCGTCAACGAAGCGACCGGCGCTCCAGACAAGCAATACAAGGCCGAACACAACAGAAAGCACGAAAAGCAGCATAAAAACAACAGGTTGCATGATGACAGAAGGTACCTGCAGGCACACTGCGGCTTACGGAAGCCGCAAACAAAGCACCGAACCTGCGGCATTCATTTCAGGTAGAGAGCCTCGAACTTTGCCAGCGGCGCCATCCGCGCCCTGTTCAGCTGCAGGGTATCGCCCTTGATGGTATAGCTGTCGGCGGTTTCGAGAACCCTGAAAAACGCGCTCTCCTCCTCCATGTCCGGGCACGCCATCATGGTCGCGCCAACTCCCGAAAAACGGATCCGGTCCGGGGGCCTGAGTTCGTAACTGCCGAAAAATCTGTTGCACCCTCCGGAACCGTGAACCTTGCCACCGGCTTTTTCCAGAACGAGATGCGCTTCATTCTGCCGTCCCGGCGATTTTTTGAGGGGCCTGCCACCGAGTTCGACAAGTTTCCAGCGGGTTTCACAGAGAGCCGCGTCCGGCCGGATCGCTTCGGGGGATGCGATTTTCTTCAGGACATACCGCTCTGCAAGAGGACCGGTAATGCGAGCACCCTCACTGTCGAGCTGCACCAGCATGTTTTCGCCCACAAGGTAACGGCGTAAACCGCTCCCTTTGCCCGAAACGCTGATCGTGCGTCCCTCGCCGTCCCACACGAAAGAGCCCTCTTCGGAAAAAACCCGCCCGCTTTTTCCGGTGTACCGGCTCAGGACAAGGCTTCTGCCGTTTTCAGAGAGCGTCACGGTCGTTTCGATGCCCGCGCAGTCCGCACAGGGAAGAACTCCCCGGTAGACGCCCGGCCAGTCAAGGGAAACCCTGCTGTTGTCTCCCGTCGAAAGAGGCCCCGCTTCGGCGGAATTGTCGGGTTTCAGATGCCGGGCGCAGCTGCTCATGAAGAGCATGAGCAATGCAAAAAAAAGAGTCGCAGCGGGTTTTTTCATGGGA
>JAAXXP010000069.1 GCA_013334435.1 Chlorobiaceae bacterium
GATGGGGGTTCCCGAGGCGATGTGGCATTTCGAGGTCGAGTCGTTTCCGGCCATCGTCACCATGGACGCGCACGGCAACAGCCTCCACCAGAAGGTCGAGGATGAGTCGATGAGCGTTCTCGGGTCGTTTGTCAAGAAATAACGGTTACACTGCATCAGCGGGCAGGGCCCCGCTTCAGCTGCCGCCGGCAAAGGAAAAGGCCTCTGTGCACAGAGGCCTTTTCCTTTGTTTCGAAAACAGGTCGCGAGCGTTTTTTTCTCTGTCGGTTCCCTTTCGCAGCGGCTTCAGTTTTTCAGCAGTACTTCACAGCCGGGGTGGAGCTCGATGAACCGTTCGATCTCCATATCGGGTACCTGCCCCGCCGAAAGCTCGAGTTTTTCGAAATGTTCCAGATGTATGAGCGGCTCTATGGAGTGTATCGGGGTGTTTGAAATATCGAGTTCCTCGAGGTCCAGGAGACCTGCGAGCGGTTCGACCGAAGAAACCTCCGTTCTCGACACATTGATCTCCCTGAGCGAAACGATGTTTCTGAGCGGTTCGAGACTCGTTATTCCGGTTCTGCTGCAGCGAAGGTATTCGAGATTCCGAAGTCCTTCGAGCGGAGCGAGATCCTGAACACCGGTATTGTTGATCCCCAGCTCGATAAGATCCTCAAGAGCGCGCAGCGCCTCCAGTGAACGTATTTCCGTTTTATAGCAGCTCAGCTTTTCAAGCGTGACGATCGAGCGCAGCGGGGAGAGATCGGCAATCATGGTTTCCGAGCAGTAAAGCTCTTCGAGGTTGAGCAGATTTTTCAGCGGTTCGAGCGAAGTGATCTGCGTGCTCGATACCCAGAGCAGTTTCAGATTTCTGAGATTGCCGAGAGGTTCGAGAGTGGTGATGTCGCAATCGAAAGCATAGAGCCGCTGCAGATGCTGGAGATCGGCAAGGGGATCGAGACTTTCAACCGGCGATTCGTCACAGCGGAGCTGCTGGAGCATGTCGAGCATGCGGACCGGCAGCAGATCGTGGACGCGACGGTTGTCGCAGCGCAGATGGGTGGTTTTGAAAAAATCGAGAATTTCATTTTCGGAGGGTTCCCTGACAAGCTTCAGGGTGCTTTTTACGACCTCTTTCCAGTCGGCGCTCAGGCTGTTCCACCATTTCCTGCGCAGTCCCCCATCTTCGAGAAGCGCAGTTTTCGAACAGGTTGAGAGAAATTCTATTTCCTCGGGGCTGCAGTAAAGGTGGCGGTTTCCGATGTTTTTTGCGCAGCTGTCCCCCTGTACCTCGGGTGCGGTTTCACTCACACCGAGATTTTCGGTAATGCAGCGTGTATACCAGTCGGCTTTTTTTTCTTCGATGTTCCGCTGGTGAATTTCCATGCTCTGCTCGTCCAGAGAGGTGATATCCTCGAGTATGTCGTTGCCGCACCGCGGGCAGACTGCGCTGTCACTGGTGAGGGGAAAGTGGCATACCGGGCAATTGCTGTAGGTGTTCTGTTCCAAAATTCACAAGACGGTTAAGTTTATTGAAGGGAACAGCGATGAGCTAAAGTTTACAGTATAAGAAAAAAAGCGTTACGGTTATATAACCTGTTTCCCCCTATATGGTCTCCTTTTTCGAGAGTGCTTTGCAACTCAAACTATTTGAAAGCTTTCCGCGTTAAAGTAAAAACAGGCAAAAAGAGCGGTTTTCTTTTTCAATCCCCCGGAGGTCATGATGTACAGAAGTGAATCGAACGGGCTTGCCGGCACAGGGCTGCCGCATGCCTCTCTGCTTGAACTGTCCGAAGAGGTCTGGCTTCTGCGCCGCAAAGGGTTCCGAAGAAACGCAAAAAGCATCCAGATCGCCGAATCTGTCTTTACCATAGGCAACGGCTATCTCAACATCAGGGGAAGCCTTGAAGAGCTTCCCGACGGTCATGCAGGCGGGATGTATCTCGGTGGCGTTTACGACCGGTCGGAAGCCGATGTCGAAGAGCTGGTGAAGTGCCCCATGTGGACGGATGTTTCCGTCTGGAGCGAAGGGGAGAAGTTCAGCCTGTCCACCTGCAGCCTGCTTTTTCACGAACAGGTGCTCGATATGAAAAAAGGGATCCTGCACCGTTCGACCACCATGCGGAACTCCGCCGGCAGAGTTCTCACCATCGAAAGTCTTCGGCTGGTTTTCATGCATCAGGTTCATCTGGGCTACATGCTGTTCAGGATAACCCCGAGAAATTTTTCAGCTCCCCTGAGGGTGTTCAGCGGCCTTAACGGAGAGGTGTGCAACCGGGGGTTTTTCCCCGAAGAGCGTATCAAGCATCTGCAGCTTGAAAAGATCGAGCGGGGCAGGAACTTCATGTATCTCGAAATGAGGACACGGCAGCAGGGCATACGCATAGCCGAAGCTGCATCGTGGAAGCTTGTACTTCCCGGGTCCGCACGGGCGTATCCCGAACCGAGGATTTACGGCGAAAAGTTCACCAGCGAGATGACCCTCGAAGTCGAGAAAGGCCAGTCCTATACGTTCGAAAAACTTGCCGTGGTCCGCACCAGCGACCGGAAAACTCCCGAAGAGAACATGTTCAGCCGCTCGATATGCGAGCTGAAGTCGTATATCCGTACCGGAGCGGCAGCCCATCTCGTCGATCATCTCCAGGCATGGGGAGGGAAGTGGAAGCAGGCCGACATACGGATAGAGGGAGACCCTCATGCCCAGAAGGCACTGCGCTACAACATCTACCAGCTGCTCATCAACGGTCCTCCGGTTTCCGGCAGCATCGGCGCGAAATTTCTCAGTTCGGAGGGGTACCTCGGCCATGTGTTCTGGGATACCGAGATTTTCATTCTTCCTTTTTTTGTCTACAATTTTCCCGAGATAGCGCGCAACATGCTGCACTACCGGTATGCAACGCTGCCGGGTGCGATGAAAAACGCCGAGCGGAACGGTTACCGGGGAGCGAAATATGCGTGGGAGTCCGCCTCCACCGGCGAGGACGTGACGCCGAGATTCGCTTCGAAACTTGAACGCACCATCCGGCTCATCTATACCGGCATGGAGGAGGATCATATCGTTTCGGATGTCATTTACGGCGTCGAAAAATATTTCCGGGTGACCGGCGACGAAGAGTTTCTTTTCGAATGCGGGCTTGAAATGGTTTTTCAGACGGCAAGATTCTGGGCCAGCAGGGTGGTTTTCAGCGAGGGCATCTACGAGATACGCAGGGTTATAGGGCCCGATGAATTCCATGAACACGTCGACAACAACGCCTATACGAACTACATGGTGAAATGGCATCTCCGGCTTGCCGGCATGCTGTTCACCTATATGAGCAAGAGACATGGAGAGCGGCTCGATACGCTCTGCCGCAAGCTGGATCTCACCGGAGAAGAGGTCCGGCAGTGGCTTTCGGTGAGCAGGTGCCTGAAATTTTCCATCGATCCGGACACCAGGCTTGTCGAGCAGTTCGACGGCTATTTCAGGCTTCGCGACCACGTTATCGAAGGGTTCGACCGCAAAGGGCACCCCAAGCTGCCCAAGGGGGTCACCTACAGGAATATCGGATCGACGACGCTCATCAAGCAGGCCGACGTGCTGCTGCTGATGCACCTGTTTCCCCACGCGTTCAGCCAGGAGGAAAAGCAGGCGAATTTCGACTACTACGAAAAGCGTACCGCACACAAGTCTTCGTTGAGCCACTGTACGCACGCCATGATGGGCCTCTCGGTCGGAAAACGCTCCAGAGCCTACCACTATTTCATGAAAACCGCCCTTTTCGATCTTGAAAACCTGCATGGAAATACCGCTATGGGCATTCATGCGGCTGCGGTCGGGGGAGCCTGGCAGACCGTCGTCTACGGGTTCGGAGGGCTGTCGATCAAATCGGACCGGCTGGTGCTGACGCCCTGGCTTCCGGGAAAATGGAAGCGCCTCTCCTTTTCCGTCCGGTGGCAGGACCGGAACATCGATCTTTCGATCTCTCACGACAGGATCGACATATGGATAGAGGCCCCCTACGACAGCGAAATTCCGGTGAGCATCTATCGTAAAACGCATAAAATCAGGACAAACAGGAAAGAGGTGCTGCACTACTGTTCTTCGTGACGGATTTTTCTTCATCCGCGATTCAGCCTTTTCAGACCAGGGACGAGTGTTGCCGGAAGTTTGCCGTACCGGGTGAGGCGACGGGATTCCTGCGGGGGAGCCGTCCGTTCGGGAAAAAGCCGGGGAAACCGGGTTATCGGGTGGTGAAAGAGCTGAAAAAATTGTACTATTTCGGGCAGAGGTCTGCTGGTTGATCCCTTTTGAATGAACTCTCTCCCCGAAGGGTCGTTATATGGAATTTGTGCATCTTCACGTTCATACCCACTACTCGATGCAGAGCAGTCCGGTATTTCCCGGCGAGCTTTTTTCCGCCTGCCGCAGGCTCGGTATGGAGAGTGTTGCCGTTACCGATTACTGTTCGATTTTCAATATGCCGGAACTGTTCAGCGACGCCAGAAAGGCCGGAGTGAAGCTGATCATCGGTTCCGAAGTCTATCTGCTCGAATCGGGAGCCCATTCGCACGCCAAAAACAGCGTTTCACCTTCGCTTTTGCTGCTCGTCGAGAGTGAAATCGGTTACAGGAACCTCTGTATCCTGCTCTCGAGAGCGTCCAGGGATGGTTTCATCAACGGCATGCCGCATCTCGAATCGCGCCTGCTGGAGGAGTACAGCGAGGGGCTGATCTGCCTGTCAGCATACAGTTCCGGAAGAATTGGCAGGGCGCTGCTTGCCGGTTCCGCACATGAGGCCGAAACGGTTACCCGCTACTACAGGGAAATTTTCGGGGAGAACTTCTATCTCGAACTGCAGCGTCATGCCACGCCGTTCGACGACAGACTCAACCTGGCCACCATAGAGCTGGCCGAAAAATTCTCGGTGGAGCTGGTGGCCACCAACAATGTCCACTATCTCGAGCGCAAGGATTCCGGCTGCTACCGGGCAATGATAGCCAACCGCACCAAGGAAAAACTTTCGAGCCAGAACCTGCAGGCCCTCGCGGGCAGCGAGCACTATCTGAAAACCGCGGCGGAGATGGCCCGGCTTTTTCCCGAGAACCAGAGGGCGCTGGCCAATACGGTGACGATCGCCGAAAAATGCACCTACGCATTCAAAAAGAAGGACCCCATTCTTCCTCCCTACACGCTTCCCGAGGGGTTCGAAGACGAGGCGAAATATCTTCGCCACCTTACCTGGCAGGGGGCGACCGAAAAGTATGCCGGATCGGAAGCCGAAGGCATCACCCAGGAGGATGTTCGCGAACGTATCGAGCTTGAGCTTGGCGTGATCGAGAAGATGGGTTTCAGCTCCTATTTTCTCATCGTGAGCGACCTTATTGCCGCTTCCAGAAGGATGGGCTATTCGGTGGGTCCCGGCAGGGGATCTGCCGCCGGCAGCATCGTGGCCTATCTTACCGGAATAACCAGGATCGATCCCCTGAGGTACAAGCTGCTTTTCGAGCGCTTTCTCAATCCCGAGCGCCTCTCCATGCCCGATATCGATATCGATTTTACGCCGGTCGGCAAGCAGAAGGTTCTTGAATATACCGTTGAGAAATATGGTCAGGAGAGTGTGGCCAAAGTGGTTGCCATCGGTACGCTTGGAGCCAAAGCCGCCATCCGCGATGCGGGCCGTGTGCTTGAAGTGCCGCTGCCGGTTGTCGACAGGCTTGCAAAGCTTGTGCCCGGAAAGCCGGGTATTACGCTTGAAAAAGCCATCGGCGACGTGAAGGAGCTGAAACAGTTTGTCGAAAGCACACCCGAGAACCGCACGCTGCTCGAATATGCCCGGGCGCTTGAGGGCAGGGCACGGAACGTTTCGATGCATGCCGGCGCCGTTGTCATCACCGACGGGCCGCTGGAAGCCCAGGTGCCGCTCTATGTATCAAACAAGATAGAGACCGAGGTGCGGCGCTATGCCGATGAAATCGATCTCGACGAAACCGCCCTCACCGGAGGCAAGGGGGTCGAGGGAGCCGAGGAAAAGCAGGTGGTCACCCAGTTCGACAAGAACTGGATCGAAACCGCAGGTCTGCTTAAAATCGACTATCTCGGTCTTGAAACGCTGGCCGTGATCGATGAAACCCTTCACCTCATCAGGAAACGGCATCAGGTCGAGATCGATCTCGAGAGAGTTCCCATGAACGACAGGAAAACCTTCCGGATCTTTCAGGAGGGTAAAATGGCCGGCATATTCCAGTTCGAGTCGTCGGGCATGCAGAACTACATGACCAGGTTGCAGCCCACCCAGATCGGCGACATTATCGCCATGAGCGCGCTCTACCGACCAGGAGCGCTGAACGCGCGGATCGACGAGCACCGCAATGCCGTTGACCTGTTCGTCGACCGGAAGCACGGCCGGGAGGCTATCGATTACATGCATCCCATGCTCGAGGAGATTCTCAAGGAGACTTACGGGGTTATCGTCTATCAGGAGCAGGTCATGCAGATATCCCAGGTGATGGGGGGATTCTCGATGGCCAAGGCCGATAACCTGCGCAAGGCGATGGGCAAGAAAATGCCGGAAATCATGGAGCAGTTCAAGGCGGATTTCGTCACCGGCGCGGTTGCCCAGGGGGTTCACGATACCCTGGCCACAAGGGTTTTCGAGCTGATGGCCGAGTTTGCAGGCTACGGCTTCAACAAAAGCCATTCGGCGGCGTACGGGGTGCTTGCCTACTGGACCGGATATCTCAAGGCGCACTATACCGCCGAGTTCATGACGGCGATTCTCAACAGCGAAATCGGTGATACCGACCGGATGAAGCACCTGACCGACGAGGCCAAAAGCTTCGGCATCATGACGCTGCCTCCTTCTCTGAACAAGAGCGACACCCTTTTCGCCATCGAGGACGTCAAGGGCAAGCCGTTTATCCGCGTTGGCCTGAGCGCCATCAAGCAGGTGGGCGGCGCGGCCCGGGCGATCGTAACCTCCCGCATGAGAAAAAAGCGGGACTTTGTGAATCTTTTCGATTTTACCGCCTCGGTCGATCTCCGGGTGATGAACCGCAAGGCTCTCGAATGCCTGATTCTTGCAGGAGCGCTTGACGAACTCGATCCGAACAGGGGAAAGCTTCTGGCAAATGTCGACAAGGCCATCAGGTTCGGCCAGATGCAGAACCGCTCGGTAACGCTCGGACAGTGCGGCTTTTTTACCTCCGAGGGCGGAGAGGGCACCGATGATATTCACTACCCCGATCTCGATCCGGGAGATCCCATACCGGAATCGGAAAAACTGCTGCAGGAGAAAAAACTGGTTGGTTTTTATCTCAGTCGTCATCCGCTCTCACCTTACAGGAGGGACTGGGAAGCGTTTGCGACCCTGCCGCTCAATGCCAAGGAGGTCACCCCTTTGCGGCAGTACAAGGTACTCGGCGTTGTCGTGTCGGTCAAGCCGCATCAGGACCGAAAAGGCAAGGCCATGCTGTTCGGTGCGCTGGAGGATTTTACCGGCAAATCGGACTTTACCGTTTTTGCCAGTGTCTATGAACAGTTTGGTCACCTCATAAAACCCGAGGAAGTGCTCATGCTGGTTGCCGAAGCCGAGGTGAGCGGCGGCATGCTGAAGCTGCTGGTACGCGAGGTGGTGCCAATCAAAAAGGTGCGGAGCAGCCTTATCCGTAAAATCATTCTGAAAGTTGATGCCGACGATTCGGCCCAGATCGAAAAACTCGTCCAGCTGAAAAAACTTTTTGAAGCACACAGGGGTCCGACCCCGGTCGATTTCGAGGTCAAGGCGCAGTCAGGGGAGAATATCGAAACCCTCAGAGTGTTCGCTCGCGGCACGCCCGTTGATGCCGCGGACTCGACGATTGAAAAACTCGAGGAGATTCTCGGTCCCGACAACGTGAGGATTTCGGGTTAGCAGCGTATGCGGACTGGCCCGGATTGTCCTCCGGTTTTGCCTGCCCACCTTGTTTTTTTTTGTTACTTTTATAACTTGTTGCTTGTATCGCTATAGAGTTTGGACCAACACAATTTTAAACTGGAATAACAATGAGCGGAAAATATCTTGCAGCTACCGACCAGAACTTCAAAACCGAAATTCTCGAATCGGACAAGGTCGCCCTTGTCGATTTCTGGGCTGCCTGGTGCGGGCCCTGCATGATGCTCGGCCCGGTTATCGAGGAGCTTGCCGGCGATTACGAAGGCAAAGCCGTGATCGCAAAGGTCAATGTCGATGAAAACCCCAATACTGCCGCGCAGTACGGTATCCGCAGCATTCCCACCATGCTGGTTTTCAAGAACGGTCAGGTTGTCGATCAGATGGTTGGCGCCATGCCGAAAAACATGATCGCCAAAAAAATCGACGAGCATATCGGCTGATCCTTCAGCCTTCGATTGATCCCGGCAGTTTTCCTGCCGGGATTTTTTTTCTCAACTCCATTTGACAGGCGGAACTATGGAAAAGGTGATTCGTGATGTCGTTATCATCGGAACGGGTCCTGCCGGGTATACTGCGGCAATCTATACCGGAAGAGCCAACCTGAAACCTCTTGTGATCGAGGGCATGCAGCCTGGCGGTCAGCTTATGATCACTACCGAGATCGAGAATTTCCCCGGTTTTCCCGAAGGGATCAACGGCCCTGAGCTCATGTCGAGAATGCGCAGCCAGGCGGAACGCTTCAACGCGGAATTTGTTTACGGCAGCGTTGTCGAGGCGGATCTTTCCAGAAGCCCCTTTTCCCTTACGCTCGATGACGGCAGGGAGATTGTGGCCCGCTCCCTTGTTATCGCAACCGGCGCCAACGCGAAATGGCTCGGCATTGAATCCGAAGACCGCTACCGGGGCAAGGGCGTATCGGCCTGTGCGACCTGTGACGGCTTTTTTTTCAAGGAGTGCCGGGTGTTTGTTGTAGGTGGCGGCGATACCGCGATGGAAGAGGCGCTCTATCTCACCAAATTCGCTTCACAGGTTACGCTCGTGCACCGCAGGGAGGAGTTCAGGGCGTCGAAAATCATGAGCCTGCGCGCCGGAAAAAACCCGAAAATCAAGACAATCCTGAATGTCGTCGTCGATGAGATACTCGGTGACGGCCGGAAGGTTACCGGTATCCGGCTGAAGGATGTCCGTACCGGCGAGCTTGCCGATCATGCCTGCGACGGCGTGTTCGTGGCCATCGGCCATTCGCCCAATGCCGGACTTTTTACGGGACAGCTTGCCATTGACGACTACGGCTACATCGAAACGAAGAAATCATCCTCCGAAACCAGCGTGCCCGGCGTGTTCGCCTGCGGTGATGTGCAGGACTACACCTACCGCCAGGCGGTAACCGCGGTTGGTTCGGGCTGCATGGCGGCCATTGATGCCGAACGTTTTCTGGAGTCCATCCGGTAAGCGACCTGTCGTGATGTTTTTTCGACAGGCACAGGAATGCGGGGCCGGCTTCAAACCGGCCCCGCTTGTGTTTGCGGCGTATGCGGGCAGTTCATGCCTCGACGATGCATTCCGTCGGGCATACCCCCACGCATGCCGGAGCGTCGCTGTGTCCGACGCACTCGGTGCACGTCGTCGCATCGATAACATAGGTGTCGTCACCGGCCGAAATTGCGTTGACCGGGCATTCGGGTTCGCACGCTCCGCAGAAGGTGCATGATTCTGTAATCTGGAGTGCCATGATTGCATGGAGTTTTGCGTGGATGAAAAGGGAACGGTTCACAGAGGACAAGATAGCGCGGAATGCGCTGTTCGTCAATATCGAAGCCCACAGGGAGGCTGCCCGAACTTTCCGCCTCCTTTCTGATGCTGCTGAAAAGGATTT
>JAAXXP010000128.1 GCA_013334435.1 Chlorobiaceae bacterium
CTGCAGCAGCTCCAGGGTTTCCTTCACCCCCGGAAACAGTCGGGTCGAAGCGAAGGATACCTCATCGTAGTAGCGCCTGTACAGGGGAATCGCTTCGGCGGCCTTTTCGGCGCCAAGACCGAGCGCAGCCTCGAGTGTCAGCTGCAGGGGCAGGCCTATACCCCGCTTCACCGCCGGCCAGTCCACTTCAGGGAGAGCATAGTCTCTGGCCACGAGATCCATGGCGCACCGGATGCCCGCTTCCGTATCGGCCAGCGTCCCGTCGAAATCGAACACCACAAGCCTGTATGTCATGCAATCACCTCCGGGCGACGCTGCTCCGCGGAATGCCGGCACCGGCAGGCGGCTCTTCGGCGCAAGGGCAGAAAACAGGGAATTTTACGAACTATCATATTTTAGCTGAAAGCAGCGCTTTCCTCTTTGCATCCATGGAAACACCAGCACTCTGATGGTTGGCCGTTGAAGCAATGTAAGAAACGCTGCAATGAAAATCGGAATTCTCGGGGCGACAGGACTTGCCGGAAGGGCGCTTGCCCGGCAGATTGCTGCAAAAAAACAGGAGAAGCCATGCTTCCTCGGGAGAAACAGGGCCTGGCTCGAATTGCTTCGTGAAAAGCTGCTGCCTGAAGCCGAATCGCTCCCTGAGATTGCCGTCATCGACCTGATGAAACAGGGATGCCTCGAAAGGGCCTTCGAAAAAATCGATATTCTCGTGATTGCGATCAGTTCCGCCGAACACCTTCCCGCAGTGGTCCGCGCGGCTCTGGACACGAAAACCGACTGTCCGGACATCCTGCCTGCTGTGCAGCGATGCGAAACGGAACGTCCTTGCATCCATGCGCTCCACATTCGAGGAACCGGGGCTCTGCCACATCACCGATGGAGACGATCATCCCTGCGCGATGGCCCGCTGGGCCGCCGGGCGGAAACCCTGTGCCCCGGTCCGCGTTCCGTGATCAATGTCTGAAATACATACCCGGAAAATGAACCTCCTGAGCGTACCCGCTGTTATACATCGAAGGAATGAAAAATCTCTCGACACATCATAACTGCACGCTCATGAACTGGAAACAGCTTCTCCGCCAACAGCTCGAAGACGCCTTCAGGGTGGCTGAACGGCTTGTCAGGCTTCTCGACGAAAAGGACCTTCCGTGGAAACCCTCCGAGGAAAACAACTGGATGACGACGGGGCAGCTTCTCCTGCATCTGGGTAGATCGTGCGGCATGCCGATGAAAGGGTTCGCCACGGGAGAGTGGGATATGCCCGACCACAGCGCCGTGAACGAAAAGAAAACGGAAAAGAAAATGCCTCCTCCCGCCGGGCAACTTCATGCGGTCGGTTCCATCGACGAAGCCCTGAAGCTTCTCGCTCTGGACAAGGCTCTCGCGCTCGATACACTCAGCAATTGCAGCGAGGAAGATCTCGAATCAAAACCCGCGCCTGCACCCTGGGACCCGGCACGCGTCAACCTCGGCATGCGCATGCTGCAGATGATCGATCATCTGAACCAGCACAAGGCGCAGCTCTTTTATTACCTCAAAATGCAGGGCAAGCCGGTCAACACCTTCGATCTTTACGGCAAATAGCACAGACTGTCCTGACATGCACACGTTACGGTATTGAGGGTCTTTCATCGCCATCATCCTCTTTATCAATGCCTGTAACGTAACGGAAGCGCCCGTAACCGGAAAGGTTATCGGCGTTTCGAACGGGGACACCGTAACGCTCCTCGTCGAAGGCCGGGAGGAGAAAGTTCGGCTCTTCGGCATAGACTGCCCGGAGTTGCACCAGGCTTTCGGCCGGAAGCAATCGCCAGCAGGACATCCCGGCTCTGCAGCAGCTTCAGGGCTTCCTTCACTCCCGGAAACAGTCGGGTCGAAGCAAAGGATACCTCATCGCAGCAGCGCCTGTACCGGGGAATCGCTTCGGCGGCCTTTTTCGGCGTTAAGACCGAGCGCAACTTCGAACGCCAGCTGCAAGGGAAGGCCTATACCCCGCTTCCGTATCGGCCAGCGTCCCCTCGAAATCGAACATCACAAGCCGGTACTTCACACGGCTGTCTCCTTGCCCGACCCGCATCGACGGGAAAAAGAAACTATGCCGGAATATCCTATTTTGCCTGAAAGAGCGGAGCGGGAAAACCCGCGGAGCTGCAAAGGCCTCACCTCTGGCAACAATCAGACATCCACTCCCTGATGAACGACTGGATCACATTGATAAACAAGGTCAAGGCTATCAGCCAGATTGGAAAAGCATACACCAAAGATCCCTTCGACCTTGAGCGGTACGATGCCTTGTCCAGACTGTCGAATGAGATGTATGCGAAACTGTCGGACGCACCGCCGGATCTGGTTGAAAACTTTTTCATTCCCGACAGAGGGTATGCGACGGCAAAAGTGGATTTGAGGGCGGGCATCGTCAGGGAAAACAGCATTCTTCTGGTAAAAGAACGAAGAGATGGCAAATGGTCCTTGCCGGGCGGCTGGTCGGATGTCGGGGAGAGTCCCGTCGAAGGCGTTACGAGAGAGGTTCGGGAAGAAACCGGCTATACCGTGGACGTTCGGCAACTTGTCTCCATCAGGGACCAGAGCCTGGGCGGTTACAGCCCGAGATACCCGGTGCACGTCTACAAGCTGTTTTTCCTGTGCGAGATTCTGGACGGCGAGGCA
>JAAXXP010000007.1 GCA_013334435.1 Chlorobiaceae bacterium
ACCTCGTCATCGGCGGTGAGAAGATCGTACTTGCCGATCTCCTGCAGATAGCGGTCGAGCGAAAGGCTCTCCCTGTTGGTAATTTGCTTGCTGATTTTCAACTGCCTCATTGTCTAATAAACTCCTTCTAGAACTCACAGGTATGTCTCCTGACCTTATGGTTCGGATTAACCTGAACCGGTAAAATATCATTTCAGGACAAAATGAAAAAATCCGTTTTAAATGCCGTAACATCCGGCGCTCTCCGGAAACCGGACGACCCGGTGCGTTCCCGGCGCCTGAAAAGCCTCAACCTGCAAGCACATCGAGGTTTCCGGAAAGTTTTTCAAGGTTGCCCTGGGCTTCGGAAAGTTTCGAACGCTCTTTTTCGATAACATCTTCAGGCGCGTTTGCCACGAATCCCTCGTTGGAAAGCTTCTTTTTCAGCGAGGCCACATAGGATGAAATACTGCCTATCTCTTTCTGCAGGCGCGCCCGTTCTTTTTCGAAGGAAATCAAACCCTCGAGCTGCACAAAAAGTTCATTGCCTTCAACCACCGAGGAGGCGGCATGAGACGGACGGACAGCGTCCGGAGATACCGTTACGGAGCACCTGGTGGCGGCGGCGATAATGTGCGTATTTTCCGAAAGCACCCTGCAGGCAGCCTCGCCGGCAGGTTTGAGGGTAAGGGGCGCCATACCGGAAGCGGGCACGGCGAAAAGCGAGCGAAGGCTCCGCACCTCGGAGATGACCGCGCGGGGAAGCGCATGGATGGCCGCGTCCATGCCCGTCCAGTCAGCCGAGGCCTCGGGCATCGGAGAGAGCGCGACGGTAAGGCCGTGAGGTCGCCTGACGATACAGTGCCATATCTCGTCGGTGATGAATGGCATGACCGGATGCAGCGCCTTGAGGGTGCCCTCCAGCACATGCACGGAAAGCAGCACGGCCCTGCGGGCCGCATCGATGTCAGACGATGCGGAAAGGCTTGTCTTGAGGGCCTCGAGATACCAGTCGCAGTAATCGCCCCAGAAAAAGTCGTAGAGATTCCTGACGATGTCGTTCACCCGGAACTGGCCGAATGCCGTGTGGTAGCGTTCGATCATGGCATGATATCTGGCCATGAGCAGATGCTCTTCGGCAAAGGTGAAGTCGTTCCGGTCGGGAACGAACATGCTGTAGGCAGCCTCGAACTCCTCGGGGGATTCGAAATACTTTTCGCGCTGCATGAAAACCAGTCTGGAAGCGTTCCAGAGTTTGGTTGCGAAGTTCCTGCCAAGCTCGCACTTCTCTTCGCCGAACAGCACGTCCTGGCCGAGAGGCGCGATGTAGATGATGGTGAAACGCAGGGCGTCGGTACCGTAGGTGTCGATCACCTTGAGTGGATCGGGAGAATTGCCGAGCGACTTGGAAAGCTTGCGCCCTTTCATGTCCCTGATGATGCTGGTAAAGTAGACGTCGCGGAACGGCACCCCGCCCTTGAAGTAGAGGCCGGCCATGATCATGCGCGCCACCCAGAAAAAGATGATATCGGGGCCGGTAACCAGCGTATCGGTGGGATAGAATGCCCTGAGATCGTCGTTGTCGCTGTTCGGCCCTGTCCAGCCAAGCGTGGTGAGCGGCCACAGCCACGACGAGAACCAGGTATCGAGCACATCCTCGTCCTGGACCAGCTTGTCGGTTCCGGCAAGATGACAGGCCTCCTCGTACGACGAAGCGACCCATACCCGACCCTCGGAATCGTACCATGCGGGAATGCGATGTCCCCACCAGAGCTGCCGCGAAATGCACCAGTCCTGGATGTTCTCCATCCAGTGGCGGTACGTGTTGACCCAGTGCGGCGGATGGAAACGGATTTCGCTGTCGTTGACCACCTGCAGGGCCGGCCCGGCCAGCGGCTGCATGCGAACGAACCACTGTTCGGAAAGATAGGGCTCGACAACCACGTCGGCACGTTCGGAATAGCCGACATTGTGTTCGTACTCCTCTACCCGTTCGAGATTGCCAAGCTCCTCCAGATCGAGCAGAATTTTCTCGCGGGCGTCGAAACGGTCCATGCCTCCGTAACCGTATTCGTCGGTCATTTTCCCGTCGCGGCCGACAACGGAGATGACCGGAAGATTGTGGCGACGGGCAACCTCGTAGTCGTTTGGATCGTGTGCGGGAGTGATTTTCAGGGCGCCGGTTCCGAACTCGATATCGACATAGTCATCGGCGATAACCGGTATGTGGCGTCCTGCCACCGGAACCGCCGCAAGTTCCCCGACAAGATCGCGGTAGCGGGGATCGGCCGGATTGACGGCGATGGCCACGTCGGCAAGAATGGTTTCGGGCCTGACCGTCGCGATGGTGATATACCGGCCCGGACGGTTGACCAGCGGGTAGCGGACGTAAACAAGTTTGTCGCGCCGGGGCTTCATGATCACCTCTTCATCGGACAGGGCGGTCTGCGAAACCGGACACCAGTTGATGATACGCGTTCCACGGTAGATCAGTCCATCGCGGTAGAGGGCTATGAAGGCGTTGATGACTGCTTCCGAAGCCCGCTCGTCCATGGTGAAAAGATTCCGCCGCCAGTCGCAGGAGATACCGAGCCGGCGGAGCTGGCGGAGAATAAGCCCTCCGTACTCCTCGCGCCACTCCCACACCTGGTCGAGAAATGCCTTGCGCCCGAGATCATGGCGGGTCACTCCCTCTTTTTTCAGCTTCTTTTCAACGACCGTCTGGGTCGCGATGCCTGCATGATCGGTTCCGGGAAGCCAGAGAGCCTCCTTTCCCCGCATGCGGCTGTAGCGAATGAAAATATCCTGCAGGGTGTGGTTGAGTACATGGCCGAGCGTGAGGCTTCCGGTTACGTTCGGAGGCGGCATCAGCACGCTGTAGGGGATGCGGCCTTCCGAAAGCACACGGCCGCTTTCGGCATGAAAACTGCCGAGAGCCTCCCAATGGGCGCTTCTCCAGCGGTCTTCGACCTCCTGATGATTATAGGTTTTTTCGAGATTGAACGGCGTTCTCTCTTCACTCATGGCGACGTCGGTTACAACTGTGGGAATTACGGAATATGACTTCTCAATCGGCCTTTTCAGGTGCCGGACGCTTCTCGAAAACCTGGTCGATAATACCGTACTCAAGCGCTTCGGCTGCGTTCATCCAGCGATCTCGCTCGGAATCCTCCCTGATCTGCTGGACGTCCCGACCGGTATGTTTGGCCAGAAGCTCTTCAAGCAGCTTGCGAATCTTCTCTATCTCACGTGCCTGGATGATGATGTCGGTCTCCTGCCCCTGAGCGCCGCCGGAAGGCTGGTGGATCATGATGCGCGAATGGGGAAGCGAGGCGCGTTTGCCTTTGGTGCCGCTGGCAAGGAGAAAAGCGCCCATGCTTGCCGCCATGCCTACACAGACCGTGGCGATATCGGGCCGGATGTACTGCATGGTGTCGTAAATGCCAAGACCGGCTGAAACACTGCCGCCGGGCGAGTTGATGTAGATATAGATATCCCGTTCAGGATCTTCGGATTCAAGAAAGATCAGCTGGGCCATGACAAGGCCGGCCACATGTTCGTCTATGCCGCTGCCGAGAAAGATGATCCGCTCGCGCAGAAGGCGCGAAAAAATATCGAATGCACGCTCTCCCCTGCCGGAGGTTTCGATGACCATGGGAACAAGCGTATTCTGAATACCCTCTTCTATAGCGCCCGAGTAGAGTTTGCGGGCATGGTGGTCAAATCCGAAATTGATATTTGCCATAACTGGATCGATGGGTTGAGTGGGTGTAAAAGAAACACGTAAAATACATAGAGCTAACAACAATGCAATCGTTCCGGTTCCAATAAGTAAAAAAGAAGACGATAAAACAAACCGCTCACTGCAGGATAAACCTCATCGTATGCTTATATTTCAGGCCTCTTGAACCAAACCACAGCTGACTATGCAGGTCCGTCTCATTTCGGTAACCACTCCGTGTTTCGCCATTGAAGACCGTCCCCTCACCGCGGAAGGGCTCATGGCTTACTGCGCAAGGGTTTCGAGCCCCAATCAGGAAAACCTCGACTTCGGAAAACTGCTGGCTTACTGTATCGCCAACAGGCACTGGAGCATTTTCGAGATGGCGGACATGACCGTCGAAATCGTCACCTCCAGAGCCATCGCGCCACAGATCCTTCGCCACAGGAGTTTCCAGTTTCAGGAGTTCAGCCAGCGTTACGCCAGGGCGCAGTCCGTCGAGAAGTACCGGCCGCGCAGGCAGGACAGCAAAAACCGGCAGAACTCGCTGGACGACCTCGACGAGGGGATTGCGGTCTGGTTCGATGAGGCGCAGGAGAACATTTCCCGCATATCGATGGAGATGTACAACGATGCCCTCGAAAAGGGCATCGCCAAGGAGTGCGCAAGAGTGCTGCTGCCGCTGGGCACCAGGACGAAACTCTATATGAAGGGTTCGGTGCGAAGCTGGATCCACTACATCGAGGTGCGCACAGACATCAGCACGCAGAAAGAGCACCGGGATATCGCCGAAGAGATCCGGGCCATATTCTGCGCCCAGTTTCCCGTCACGGCCGGCGCACTGGGATGGACCGGGCCGGAGCCCTCAGCCGGAGAGCATGCCTGAAAGACGCACGATGTGATTTTTCAGCTCCTTGCGGTGAACTATGGCGTCGATGAAACCGTGTTCAAGAAGAAACTCCGCACGCTGAAAGCCTTCGGGCAGATCCCTTTTGATGGTGTCCCTGATGACCCTCGGTCCGGCAAAGCCGATCAGCGCCTTGGGCTCGCTCAGGTTGATATCGCCGAGCATGGCGAAGGATGCGGTAATGCCCCCCATGGTGGGGTCGGTCATCAGCGAAATATATGGCAGTTTTTTCTCTCCGAGCAGGGTGAGGCGCGCGGCGGTCTTGGCCATCTGCATGAGACTGAAGGCCCCCTCCATCATGCGGGCTCCTCCCGATTGTGAAATCACCAGAAGCGGCGCCTGCAGCTCGATTGCCCTGTCGACGGCGCGGGCGATCTTCTCGCCCACAACGGAGCCCATCGAACCGCCGATGAATCCGAAGTCCATGGCCGATACCACAAGAGGCTTTCCTCCTGAATCCCCCCAGGCGTTCCGGCACGCTTCGGTCTTGCCGGTCTTTTCAATGATGTCATGAACCCTGTCGGTATATTTCTTGGTATCGGCAAAACCAAGCGGATCGGCAGAGCGGAGGCTGTCGCCGAACTCCTGGTAATTCTCGTTGTCGAACAGAATGGAAAAATAGCGATAGGGAGAAATCCTGAAATGGTAGCCGCATTCCGAACAGGTGTAGACGTGGTCTTCGAGCTGTTTTTTATGAATCATCGCGCCGCAATCCTCGCACTTCCACCAGAGTCCCTCCGGCATGTCGAGTTTGTCGGTTGTGCGTATCGAAGGCTTTACCCGTTTGAACCAGACCATCTTTCTTAATTAGTACTAAAGGTTATACATTAGACCTTAAGATATGAAGTCACCGGCAGAACTCAAAAATAACCCGGAAAGAGTGACCGGAAACCGCGCAATGAACAGGAAGAACAGACCATCGCTATTCAGGGGAGCACGCAGGACGGCAGTGATGATGCTGGCGGGACTCATGCAGCTGATACTCCAGCATGCCCCGCTTGCGGCGGCTCCGGCCTCCGTAGTCTACCCTGACACGCTCTCCATGCCTTTCAGGCGCTACGCCGTCATGCCGTTCATGAGGCCGGCGCGCAAAACCGTAGGCATAGCCTTTTCAGGCGGCGGGGCAAACGGCATAGCCCAGATCGGCATACTCAAGGCTCTCGACGAGGAGGGCGTTCCGGTCGATTACATTGCGGGAACCAGCATGGGAGCCATTATCGGAGGCCTCTACAGCTGCGGCTACAGCCCGGCAGAGCTCGAAGAGATTGCCTCCACCCTTCCCTGGCAGTCCATTCTGGCCATCAGGGAAGAGTCGCCGCGCTCGGGATCCTTTCTTGAACAGCAAAGAATACGCGACCGGGCGACCATTGCGATCCGGTTCGAGAAGCTGAAACTGCTGGTGCCGAAATCGCTGAGCTCCGCGCAGGCACTCACCGGAACGCTCGACCTGCTGGTGCTCAACGCGATCTATCACGGCTGGCAGGATTTCAGCACCCTTCCCGTTCAGTTCAGGGCCGTCTCCACCGATCTGCTTTCGGGAAAACGCATTTCACTGGCCTCCGGGTCGCTTTCGGAAGCCATGAGGGCAAGCAGCACGGTACCGGTACTTTTCGAACCGGTTGAACGCGACGGATACAGGCTTGTGGACGGAGGGCTTGTTGCCAACCTGCCTGTCGATGAACTCGACTATTTCAACGCAGCGTATAAAATAGCCGTCGATACGCACGGCAGCATGTATTCCAAAAGCGGCGACCTTGATATGCCGTGGAAAGCCGCCGACCAGGCCATAACCATTCTGACAGGACTGCAGTACCCGGCGCAACTCGAAAAGGCCGATATCGTCATCGCACCGGATCTGAGCCAGCACAGCGCCACCGATTTTTCCGATATCTCGGAACTTGTCCGAACCGGTTACGCCAAGGGAAAGGTGCTGGCCGGAACGATCCGCAGGGGAATCGAAACCGCTCCGAAACGGGATACCCGGATCGGCGGCTTCTCGAAATCGTTCAGGATCGACACCGGCAGGCCCATGAGTCCGGAGCACAGCGGAATCGTGGCAGGAATCGTCCGCAACGGACAGTCGCTGTCGAGAACTCTCCGGGAACTGCTTGAAACCGACCTGTTCACCTCGGTATACGCCACCTTCGACTCCGCAGGAAAAACCGTGGTATTCCATCTTTCTCCGCTTCCCCGGATAGGAAGTGTGGTGGTGTCGGGCGGCCCTGAGGAACGGCTCCCTTCGGGAGAGATCGAAAGCTGCTTCAGACCGATCATCAACAGCCTGTATACCAACAGCGCCGGAACGGCGGCCATTGAAGATCTGGTCCGCCTCTACCGAAGCCGGGGATACAGCCTGGTGGAACCGGAAAGCATCTCCGTTTCAGAAGGAACCCTCTTCATCGGCATGTCGTCGGGCAAGGTGAAAAACATCGAAATCGTCCAGAACAGGAATGTAACCGGCCTGACTCCGATCAGAAGGGAGATCAAGATTGACACTGCAAAAGCCATACAGCTCGAAAAAGCGGAAGAATCAACAGGAAACCTCTATGAAACCGGCATTTTCAACCGGGTTTCGGTGGCTGCCGAAAAGTCTTCGTTTCTGGAGGACAGCCGTGAAAGAACCCTGACCTTCTCGCTTATGGAAAAACCCTCATCGGTGCTCAGGCTTGGGGTGCGTTACGACGAAACCAGCAACGCCCAGTTCCTGCTCGACTTCCGGAACGAGAATCTCGGAGGAACCACCGGTTCGCTCGGAGGATGGTTCAAGGCCGGACAGAACAACACCGTGGCCAACATCGAGTACACCATACCCCGGATCGGCTCGACACATTTCACCCTTTTCTCGAAACTCTTTTTCGACCAGCGTGAATTCGATACAAGGGAGCTGCACTTTTCAAAAGAGTTCAGCGGCTACTCCTACGAAAACGTCTCCACCTACGGCATTCAGCGATACGGCATAACGGGTGCATTCGGAACGAGAATCAGAAAAAACGGACGGCTGTCGCTGGACGCCACCCTGCAGAATGCGCAGTCGTACCACGAAACCGGGCCGGAACAGCCCGCGCTCGCCACCGATAACAGAAACCTCTTCTCGGTGGGAACGTCCCTGACCATCGACTCGCGCAACAGCGCACAGATCCCCACTTCGGGCCGCCATACCCATCTGAGCTACTCGGCGACTCCCGCGGTGCTGGACAACAACGCCCTGTTCTGGCAGGTTACCGGACTGCACGAGGAGAACATACCCCTCGGAAAACATACCACGCTGCAGCTCTCGGCCGCCGCAGGCATAAGCAGCAGCTACCTGCCCCTTTCCGAGCAGTTCTTTCTCGGCGGCCCTGGAAACAGCTACAGCCGAAGGTTCGTCGGCCTGAAAGAGAACGATCTTATCGGCAGCAATATGGCCGTGGCGGGTGTGCAGTTCAGCTACACGCCTCCATTCGAGGTGATCTTCCCCGCGTCGTTCCTGCTCTGCTACAATACCGGCAATGCCTGGCGGCAGCGAAGCGACATGTCGCTCGCACGGCTCATACACGGCATCGGCACCGGACTGGTATGGGATACTCCGGTCGGACCGGCCCGGCTGATCGTATCGAAAGCGTTCGCGTTCCTCCACGAGGAGAAGGACACGGAGGCTTCCACGCTGAGATTTTCCGATACCGTCTGGTATTTCAGCCTCGGACATGATTTTTGAGATGAACTTTCTTAATTTTACGCCCGCCTGAGGGGAGTTTTGTGAACAAACCGAGCAGTTTTGTGACTGAGCTGAAAAAACCGCATATCCTGGTCTGCAACGACGACGGCATCGAGGGTGAAGGCCTTCATGTGCTGGCGGCTTCGATGAAAAAAATCGGAAGGGTCACGGTCGTGGCCCCCGCCGAACCCCACAGTGGCAAAAGTCACGCCATGACTCTCGGTGTTCCGCTGCGGATAAAAAAGTACGCGAAAAACAACCGCTTTTTCGGTTATACGGTATCGGGAACCCCGGTTGACTGCATCAAGGTGGCGCTCAGCCATATTCTCGACGGGAAACCCGATCTTATCGTTTCAGGCATAAACTATGGCAGCAACACGGCAACCAATACACTTTACTCGGGAACCGTTGCCGCCGCGCGAGAAGGTGCGATACAGGGCATCACCTCTCTGGCTTTTTCGCTGACCACCTACGAGAATGCCGATTTCACCTATGCGGGAAAATTCGCCCGGAAACTTGCCCGGAAAGTGCTGCAGGAGGGGCTTCCCGCAGATACCATTCTTTCGGTCAACATTCCCAACCTCCCCGAATCAGGGATAGCGGGAATTCTGGTCACCCGGCAGGGCAGCTCCCGCTGGGAGGAGGATGCCATAGAACGCAACGACATGTACGGCAACCCCTACTACTGGCTAAACGGAACCCTGAAGTTGCTCGATACCTCCCTGCTCCACGACGAGTATGCCGTGCGGCGCAACTATGTATCGGTGACGCCGCTCTCCTGCGACCTTACCAACACGGCTTTTCTCGACAGCCTGAACCAATGGAACCTGCAAAAATAAACGGGTGAACACATTTCTACTTGACTACCGGACCATCCTGACCCCGAAAAAGGGTTTTCCTCCGCTCTTCAAAGACTATACCACCGAGGGCGAGGAGAGAAACCGCCTGATCTCCTCGTGCTTTCACCTCGACTATCTCAAAGAGGCCGATTATTACCGCCAGCTCCATACGCTTGAGTCGAGAAGCTTTGACAGGAGCCTCCTGGTGGAGATCCTTCGCCGCCAGAATATCCGGTATGGATGTTCCGATCTGCACCTGAAGGAGATCGAAAAACTGCGCTCTCCGCGGTGTATGGCCGTGGTTACGGGTCAGCAGCCCGGCCTGTTCACCGGACCGGCCTACACCGTCTACAAGGCCCTGACCGCCGTGGTGTTCGCCGAACAGCAGAAATCACTCTTTCCGGAGTACGACTTTGTACCGGTTTTCTGGATCGAAGGAGAGGATCACGATTACGACGAATCCGCCCATGCGGCTACCTGGCAGCAGGGGGACGTGGGGCATTTCAGACCGGAACCCTTCAAACGGCTTCCGGACCAGATGGTGGCCGCATCGTGCTTCGGCGAGGATATCCGACAGATCGTCGAGAGCTTTCTGGACAGTCTGCCGGACTCTCCTTCAAAGCCGGCCATTGCCGACACTCTCCGGGAGAGCTGTTTTCCGGGCAACACGCTTGAAATGAGCTTTGCCCAGATCATGATGCGGCTTTTCAGGAACCAGCCGCTTCTGCTGCTCTCAAGCCAGGACCCGGATTTCAAGAGGCTCTCGCTGCCGGTGTTCCAGCGTGAGATCTCCACCTGTCCGGCATCGTCCTACAACGTTATCGCACAAAGCTCGACTCTGGAACATCTCGGCTACAGCGCGCAGTCGAAACCGAGATCGGTAAACCTTTTTCATATCAACCACCTTGGCCAGCGGCAGAAGATCGAGTATCCTGAAGAGAACATCTTCGTCATCACTCCCGACAACGTGCGGCTTTCGCGCCACCAGATGCTCGAGCTCACCGAAGACCATCCGGAGCGGTTCAGCCCGAATGTCGTGCTGCGCCCGATCGTACAGGACAGCGTACTGCCGGCATTCGCATCGATCGCCGGACCGGGAGAGATCAGTTATCTGGCTCAGTTCCGCAGGAACTACGAGCACTTCGGCATAAGCATGCCGTTTATCATACCGAGAGGCAGTTTTACGCTGGTCGAACCCAAATTCAGCCGGATCATGGACAAGCTGCTGCGGGTTTCCGGACGACCGGGCTTTTCAAGAAAACAGATCTACCACGCTGTCTTCAGCGATCTGCAGGCCCTGAAGCGAAATGCCGAAGGGGTGGGCGAGAATTCCGAACTCAACGGGCTGTTCGCCAGAAGCAGAACCGATATGCAGAAAGCGCTTCAGGATCTCGGCCCGGCTCTGGCGAAAATCGACCCGACACTTGAACCGGTGCTGGCCGCCTCGATCCAGCAGGCAGTGAAGATCGTTGAATCGATCGAGCAGAAAACCCGCAAGGCGGGACGGCGCAAAAACGAGGAGCTGATCGAACAGATACTGAAAACCGAAACCGCTTTCTTCCCGGAAGGGATGCCCCAGGAACGGCTGATCAACATTTTCTATTACCTTGACAAGTACGGCATGGAGCTGATCGACACCCTGAAGAACCTGCTTGCGGGACATTCGACCGAAGCCCATCTCATCGTCGAGCTTTAGGCTTCGCCGGGATTCGGGCAGCGGCAGCTAATTCGGCTGGTAGCTGTGCACGCTGTTCTGCGCCGAAGGAAGGTAGTTCACACCGAACCAGCAGACCAGCAGCACGAGAAACGAGAGGGCCAGATACCACTGCAGTCTGCCGGAGCCGGTCTTGTTGGCCGAAAGATGCAGATAGCCGAGATAGGCCAGCCACGATATGAAGGCCCAGGTCTCCTTCGGGTCCCAGGTCCAGTAGTGCCCCCATGCCTCCTTCGCCCAGAGCGCACCGAACACGAGGCCGAAGGTGAGCAGGACAAAACCCAGCAGCGCAAGATAGTGCGACAGCGAAAAGTCCTGATGGTCGGTCTGAGAGCGGAGCCCGGTGAAAATGTTGTGCCATGCGGCGGCCGAGGAGGCCGCAAGCAGCACGTAGCCGATAAGGTAGACAACCACATGGGGAATGAACCAGACGCTCTGCAGGGCTGGCATGAGAGCCTTGTCGAACACATCCGGGGTAGAGAGGTTGATGACGAGAAAAAATGCGGCGAGCGACATGCAGTAGTATTTAAGCCAGCCGACCTTCCAGCGGTATTCCACAAGAAATCCCACAACGGGAATAAGCGCGGCATACCACAGCCTTGTCTCGCCAAGCGTTCTGAGCGGCGGACGTTCGAGGGCGACCCAGTAGGCGGCGATAAACCACCCGAGCAGCACGGTTCCGGCAACCATGACGAGATAGGATGGAATGCGCAGCGCCGGAAAGCGCCGCGAGGCAAAGCGAAGGATCGAACCGGCAGCCCAGCAGACCATAGCGAGCGTGGCGATCAGTGGAAAATCGGCAAGTGTCATACGCTCCCTCCCCGTTTCATTCCCTTCCAGAAAAACATGGCGTTGCCGGCCATGATCATGAAAAAACCGCAGTATACAGCGGGAAGCCAGGGGTCCCTGACTGCCTCGATCAGACTGAGCTGCGACCACCGCCCTGCCTTTTCGTCATACCCCATCTGGTACAGTTTCCATCCGTCGAACTCCACCGGCTTGTTCACCTCGAGTATCGCAGGTTTTCTGCCCCGACTGCCGCTGAGCACCACCCCGGAACGGAAGACTTTCGGCGTACCGGGAAACATGACCAGAAAATAGCGGCCGAGCTGCACCACTCCGGGACGTACAGAAGGACTTCCGGTGTTCAGCCATCGATCGACGCTTTTTCCGGCAGCACTGATCCTGACCCTGGCGTAGGGGATCCCGTTTTCCGGGTCCGCCGGACGGGGATTTCCGCTGCTGTCCGGAAGCGCATGCCCCAGATATTCGAGCACCTTCACCTCGAAGCCGGGCCATACCGCCCGGTATCCTTTGCCGACCTCGGCAACGCTGCCGGATTTTCCGGGTATTACCCGGTCGGACCCCGGATCGTAGAGCACCAGCTGAGGGCTGTACTCTTCAATGGAAAAATCGTCGAGATAGACGGAAAAAGGAAGCTGGACCATGCGGTTCTCCTCCGGAATATACGCCCTGCTGTTCTGGCGTCCCTCATAGACCGGAATGATGAGACGCTGCAGGTCGGGTGCTCCTGCAAGCCCGGCGGCAAGGGCGATCCAGAAGCCGCCGTGAAAAAGCATGAACTGGAGGTTCGAAGGTCTGAACGGAATGGTCTTCCAGACAACCGAAAGGCCGAGATTGGAGAGAAACAGAAGCACCGTCAGCAGAAAAGGCCACCCGGAAAAAATACGGTTGAGGCCCAGGCGTGCGGGCAGCGAAGCGCCGGTCATCCCCCCCTGGGGAATGACGCCCCCGAGGAGGGAAAGAAAGGCGATCCCGAAAATAAGCGAGAGACCGAGCGGAATGCCGCCCAGCCAGACAACAAAGGGTTTGTTCCTGAATGCGACACCCAGCAAAACAAGCAAGGCGGCGAAAACGGCGAGAAACACGCCATTGAACGGCCAGGAGAGTACCGGCACGCCCACCCCGCCGGCAAGATACTGGATTGCGAATCCGGTGCTCACAACCAGAAGCGTAACGATCGACGACAAACGGAAACTCCGGACATCTTCAAACCATCCACAGGAAACTTTACTCATAACTTCTTCTTTATGAACACTGACGTCCTTCTGCTGCCGTAGCGGTTTCACCCTCCTTTTTCAGAAGCTGGCAGCATTTGCAGACGATGAAATGAAGCTCCTCGACCGATGCCTCGTCGCATATTTTCTTGACCGCAGCCTTGATTTCCTGGCGATAAAGCTTGGTTCTGGGCAATTGCAGACCTCGCTTTTTATGAATATACTGCGACACGGCAGCCGGAGTCACTCCGAGCCTTTTTGCCGCCTGGGACTGCGTCAAGCCGGTTTTGACCAGCTCGATGGCCAGATCTGCACGAATCTGCGGAAG
The DNA here is from genome assembly GCA_013334435.1 of Chlorobiaceae bacterium. GTDB lineage: Bacteria > Bacteroidota > Chlorobiia > Chlorobiales > Chlorobiaceae > Chlorobium. Next base: position 13,201 of record JAAXXP010000007.1, read on the forward strand.
ATAGTACCAAACTGCCTTTTCACAGGGAAATATCACTATAGTTTCCGGTTAAACGTTTAAGATAAAAAAGGAAATTCCTGAAAATTCTTCTAATCGATGTCTGCATATTCCTTCAAAAAAGCTGCAAGCAGGCTGGTGGTTGGCCTCATGATCGTCCAGTTCATTCCACTCGACCGGATCAATCCGCCGGAAACATCGCCGGTAAAAGCACCGGTCAAGATTACGGCGATTCTGGAAAAGTCCTGTTTCGACTGCCACTCCTTTCGTACAAAATGGAGCGCTCCGGCATATATCGCTCCGGCCTCATGGGCGGCTTCGGCAATGGTGTCCGGGGGACGCCGTGCGCTGAATTTTTCAGAGTGGGACAACGCCAACACGACGATTGCCGTGCACCGGATGCGAGCTGTCAGGAAAACCGTTCTTGAGGGCAGCGGTCATCAACCGCTCTACTATGGCCTGTACCCGCAATCAAGAATGAGTACAGAGGAACGCACTCTGCTGCTGAACTGGATCGACTCGTACGACAGGAAACAGCTCACGGGATTTAAAAATTCAGGGAGTACCCTTCGGGATAAAAGCTTCTGATTATCGGCACCACCCGGTCCAGATCGTCTTCAAGATAAATAAAATCCAGGTCGGATGTGTCGATATAACCATGGCTGCCGCACATGGTGTCCCGTACCCAGCCATAAAATCCGTCCCAGTAGGCCCTGCCGATGAGGATAACCGGAAACCGGGCGCTTTTTCCGGTCTGGATCAGGGTGATCGCCTCGGAAACCTCGTCGAGCGTACCGAAGCCGCCGGGAAGAGCGATGAATGCCTGAGAGTATTTCAGAAACATGACCTTACGGACAAAAAAATACTGGAAGGTGACCAGACGTCCGTTATCGATATACCGGTTGGGCCGCTGCTGGTTGGGAAGGCTGATATTGAACCCTATCGAAATACCTCCCGCTTCCTGGGCCCCCCTGTTGGCCGCCTCCATGGCCCCCGGACCGCCTCCGGTAATCACCGCAAACCCTTCGCGCGCCAGCAGCGCGCCGGCATTGCGGGCGAGAGCGTATCCGATGCTGCCGGGCGCTTCCCGCGTAGAACCAAAAACCGTAACGGCCGGGCCGGTTTCGGACATGGTTTCGAAACCGCTGACGAATTCCGCCATGATTTTGAATACCCGCCATCCGTCGACCATGAAATCGGTATCCCGGCCTGAAACCGGCTTAACCGGCAGCGCATCGGCGGGTGTTTTTTCGCACCTTTGGTCTGAAGAAAGCGGTTTGTTCATGGAAATCCGGAGGTCGGCTCCGCCTTAAGGCTGCAGTTCCAGAAAGTTTCTGATAATCTTCTTTCCCTCTCCCGTCATGATCGATTCAGGGTGGAACTGCACTCCGTAGAGACGCATTTCCACACAGTCCATGCCCATGATGGTGCCGTCTTCCGTCCAGGCTCTCACCTTCAGCGCAGGAGGAAGCGACTCCCGTTCGACGATGAGCGAGTGGTACCTTGTGGCGATGAACGGGTTCTGCACTCCCCTGAACAAGCCGGTGCCGTCGTGATGGACCATTGAGGTCTTGCCGTGCATGATCTGGCCGGCCCTGATGACCCTGCCGCCCAGCGCCGCGCCAATTGACTGATGCCCCAGACAGACGCCGAGAAGAGGAATGCTGCCCTGAAGTTCCCTGATAAGCGGAACCGATACGCCTGCATCATCGGGAGTTCCCGGTCCGGGCGAAATGACGATTTTATCGGGAGCGCGCCGGATGATCTCTTCGACGCTTATCCCGTCGTTTCTGAAAACTTCGACCGATGCGCCGGATTCCCCGATGTACTGGACAAGGTTATAGGTGAACGAATCATAATTATCTATAACGAGAATCATGCGGAAACAAACATTATACGGTTAAAGAAAAAATTTACGGCCCTGTTCCCTGCCGGCGACAAAACGGAACATCTCTTCATAAGCGGCGCTCATGACGACCTGCCTTCGCTCCATGACCTTCCGGGCGGTTTCAACCGCCTTGTCGATCATATAGGGCCCGAATCCATCGGCAGCGCTCCCCCAGGTAAAGGGATATACCTCTCTGGGAGGAAATCCCCCGCCGAAAACATTCGCCGATGTGCCTACGATAGTGCCGGTATTGAACATCGAGTTGATCGAGCATTTCGCGTGATCACCCATCAGAAGACCGAGAAACTGCAGTCCGGTGGAAATCTCCATGCCCTCCATAAGCAGTTTGACGCTGCCGTAGTTGTTCTTCAGATCGGAGGTATTGGTGCCCGCACCGAGGTTGCACCATGACGAAATATATGAATGACCCAGGAAGCCGTCATGCTGTTTGTTCGCAAACGGTTCGACAAGGGAATCTTCAACCTCACCGCCGACTTTCGAGGCTGTACCGACAAACACATTGCTGTATACCCTGGCTGAGGCCTTGACCTTCGCCCAGGGAGCCAGAAAGACATTGTTCATAAGAAGAGCATGGGATTCGACCACCGCCCCACTCCCGATGCTGATGAAACCGTCCTCCGCATCGAGCACGGCTCCGGCTTTGACTACCGCTCCCGGTGCGACGTAAATATTCGAACGGTTCACGATGACCGCGGAAGGGTGAATGTCGCCGGCAAGCACGCCTGCCTCGATATATCTGCCGTCCAGCTCCATTTCGTCGGCATGAAAAGCTATGACATCCCAGAGATTGTCGACAACCCGGAATCCTTCGACCTGCCGGACCGAAAGGCACTCCGCAAGCACGTCCGTATCGATCAGGCCCGCCGGACGACCACCTGAGAGTCCGGGAAACCGGGAACGAGGCATGCGGGCGAAGAGGAGATTGTCACCCTGCATAAGCGCGCAACCGGGATCGAGAGCGGCATGGATGATGATTTCGGCGGCAACGTCGTCAGAGACCAGCCTGCCGTTGATGAGGAAAAGCTCATCCCCGTCGATTCTGTTGAGAATTCTTTCCGGGTGCTGTTCGCCATAGAACGGTGCGAGGTACTCTCTCAGGTGCCATGTCAGCCGCACCGAGCCTGCCGTTGCATCCTCAAGTTTTTCGGCAAGGGAACGAAACCCGGTATAGAGACCATAAACGGGTTTGAAATTAACCAGCGGTTTCAGGCGCGAAACCTTCTCATCTTCAAAAACCAGATACTGCATCGTTTTATCGGTGACTATCGGATTATTCGCTTAAGGGGAGACAACCGTAAGCGCGGCAGGAGCGACAGATATGATGATCCTCCCTGGCAGGCTCTCGAAAACCTCTCCGTCCATGTGCATGACATCAGGCTCCGCCATGATTATCTCTATGGAACTAGCCTTGCAGTAAACCACCTTCGGGTCCTGAATCTGGCTGCCGCGAAGATACTTCACAACATAGCTCAAAAATGCAAGTTTCGGTATGGATTTCAGAATACAGACATCAAGCAGCCCGTCTGCCGGATCCGCATCGGGAGCGATACGGAACCTGCCTCCCTCGATTTTACCGTTCGAGACGGAAAACGCGAAAACAGGCTCATGCATTTCAAAAACGGCATCGGGAGCAGTGATTTTAATATGCATTTTTAGCGGCGCATAACCTACGAGGACACTGAAAAGTGCATGCGCGTAACTGAGTTCGCCCTTGAGCCAGGTCGTGCGCTTGACTGCTTCGGCAATTCTTCCGGTCAGCCCCATTCCGAGGGAGTTCACAAAAAAACGCCGTTCTTCGCCGTTGAAGGAAACATAGCCGAGATCGACCTTACGCCGTTGACCGGCAAGACAATCCTGCAGTGCGGCGCCGGCATCTCCGCTGCCCCCGAGCGTCTTGACGAAATCGTTTGCCGAACCGAGAGGAAGCACCCCGACGGCAATATCGCTGCCGGCAACGGCATTGACCACTTCATGCAGCGTTCCGTCACCTCCGCAGGCAACGAGACAGTCGCTCCTGACACTCGCATCGAGAGCGATTTCGCTGGCATGACCGGCGTAGGCGGTTGTCATGAGGGAGGCGCCGTCAAGACTGCAGACCCTGCCCCGAAGCCAGGGTTCAAGGCGCGCAGCCCTGCCTTTGTCAGCCTCGGGATTGAAAATAAAGGTAAAACGGCACCGTTCAGGCATCACCAACCTCCGGAAAACGATGATGCTCCGCAAGAGAGCTGAGGATATGGGCGGAAGCCAGGAACAGATCGTCCATAACCCGCATGAAATCCTTTTCCGTTCCGTAGTAGGGATCCGCAATTTCCTCGTGATCGCGACCGGGCACGAACGACATGGCGAGCCGCAGCCTGGGCTTCCCGGCAAATCCCGTGATCCGGCCGATATCCTCGTAATTTTCGTGGTCCATCGCGAATATCCAGTCGTACCGGTCGAGATCGAGATCGTCGACACAGCGGGCTCTGATCTGCGCGATATCGATACCGAAACCCCAAGCCGCGGCTACAGCCCGCTCATCGGGAAATGAGCCTCGCTGATAGCCACAGGTGCCTGCGGAATCCACCATAACACGGTGACCGAGCCCTTCGGCGATGGCATGCCGGCGAAACACGCCTTCCGCCATGGGAGAGCGGCAGATATTTTCATAACACACAAAAAGTATGTTCAGCGACAAATCGATCACGCTATTCAACTCCTCTGAAATTATTCACTGCATACTACTGCCTTTGCGTAAAAAAATAACTATTTTTACGGCTGACGGATTTTACTGCCGGACAGAACACCTCACAATACCCGCATTAATGCATCAGATAATACGGCGAATGCTGCATACATGAAAAATAAAGGATATATTTAATCCGGATAATTCAAATAAAAACCTTTATGAAACGCTGTCCCGTATCGCGTCTGCCGATCAGGGAAAAGCCTGAATGGGTAGCGCCTCACGCCGAAAACGGTTACGACACCGTGTTCTGTCTGATTGGCGACGACATCATTCATTTTGTACACCGCTCCGCAAAACCGGAAATCTCGCTGGCAGGAATAGACTCCCGCCGGTTCCTGACAATCCTCAAAGATCTCAATCTTTCCGGAATTCCGCTCTACCTGATAGTCAATTTCGAAAAGGTAACGGACATCGAATACCTGTACAGCAAGAATTTCCTGAATTTCGTGTTCAACTGGGGGAGAAACATCCGGGTGATCGTCCTGTACAACGTAAACAACGAAATACGAAACGATCTTGACCGCTTCTGCCTGATCGCTCCGGAAAACGTCTGCATGACCAGCACCGGAAGCTACCGGGAGGCTGTCGAAAAGATCCTGGACATGAAAAAGAGAAAAAGCTGGGTCACGGTGGAGGAGAACCCGTCATCCGGATCAACGGAACTGAAAAAGGAGCTGCTCGCTTCCATGACCCGGATATCCCTGCTCCATATTCTCAACCAGCAGATGCATCCCCCTGCCCCCGACCACGAGTTTTACCCCTATTTTCTTGCCGTCGAGGAGTTCCGCAAGGACATGATAGCGAAGGACGCAATCTACAGGAAAAAGAAAATAAAACTGCAGGAGGAATCAGAGCGGCGGCGCTGCGAAACGGTCAGCCGTCTGCAGCAGCAGATCTCCCTGCATACCGGATCGGCAAAAGAGCACGAAGGGCGGGTAACGGCGCTCAAGAAAGAAATACAGCGGCGCGACGAAGAACTGCAGCGGCTGAAAATCGTCGAAGAGAAAAAAAGCCTTTCCGCCGAAGAGATCTGCCGCCGGATATCGGCACTTGGCCGTGATGACCTTCTTGAAAACATTCGCCAGAGCCACTCCGGCAAAAAAAGCATCGGAGATATTGCGGATCTGAAGCTGAGTGATGAAGACTCGATCTTTATCGAAAAGCTGAAACGCCTGCACGCGAACCTCACCGAAAACGAACTGCACCTATGCCTGCTCGTCCGTAAAAAGCTCACCACAAAAGCGATTGCACAGATGTACGAAACCTCTACGAGAGGAATGGAAAGTATCCGGTACCGCCTGCACACGAAACTCGGCCTCGGCAAACACCTCTCGATCAAGGCATACCTCACCGGACTCCAATAAAAATTACAAACGACAGTGTATTTTTTAAAAATAAGTGCGACAAAAAATTGAATACTTCAAAAAAATTCGCCATATTACTTTTGTTATCACGTCATAACACACTTAAGCCGTGAATAAGTTACACTTTATGAGTAAAGAGATCGCAGCAGTTCTTCCGGATTCAGAGCAAAAACACTGGGAAACCGAACATTTACAGGCGGGGTTCACGAAACACATCAGGCTTCTTGGACGAAATATCCTTGAAAGCTCCGTAGAAGCACGTTACGATATTACGCTCGACGCCATGGATATCGACCTTTTCGATACCGTGCTTCGCGAATGCGGCCTTACCGATGAACCGGTTTTCTGCCTGTGGGATTTCTCTCATGTAGCCGACGTATCGTATCCCTACAAAAAGTCCATAACCAAACTCCTCTACAACCGGAATCCGCAATTCAAGCTGATCGTTTTTTACCATGTACAGCCGTCTGTGAGTATTCTTGTGGAGTCCTTTGCCGCCGTCGTTCCCGAGGGCCTTCGCGTACTTGTTACCGAAGACCGCCAGCAGGCTCTGGAAGCGATTATGGAGTTCGAAAAGGGCACTCTTCCGGAACCCCCTCCCGAAAGCCATGCTGAAATAATGAAAAGGAACTTTCTTGCCTATCTGGTAAGGATGTCCTGGTTCGATATGTTCGACGAGCATATTTCCGTACCGCCTTTCGACGATAACTACTACACATTTTTTAAAGCAATTGAAGCAATGCAGACAGATCTGCGGGAAAAAGAAAAAGAAAAAGAAATGGAACTCGAACAACTGAAACAGGATTACGAGCAGAAAATAACCGATGCGGTTATAAAGCTTAACGCTCAGATTGAACTCAACAGGAAGCAGGCAAGGGAGAGCGAGAAAGAGATGGGCGAACTGAAAGCGCGCATAGCCAACCAGGATATGGAACTTACGCGCGTATCAACGGCCATCGCCGAAAAAACAACCGCCCTGCGCAATCTTCTCGACCAGATTTACGCCCTTGATATCGATCAGGACCAGAAACGGCAGATGACCGATTCCTGCCTGAGCCTTATCGAGACGGAAACCATCGAAAAAAGACTCAACATCGAACTGACCGAATCGGATTCGGTTTTCCTTTCGAAGCTGCAGAAAAAGCACCCGCATCTCAACCAGCGGGAACTTCGCATCAGCCTTCTGGTAAAACTCAATTACGATACCAGGGAGATTGCCCGTTCCGTAGGGATTTCGACCAGAGGCATGGAAAGCATCCGTTACCGCATGCATAAAAAGCTGGGACTCGGCAAGCACCAGTCGATCAAGACCTACCTTTCGGACCTGGCTGCCACTTTTTAATACTGCAAACCCTGCCGGAAACATCCCTCCTGCCGGCAGGATAAAAGCATGGTCAGGCCTGTAATTCAACCGAAATACAGGCTCCTGATATTGGCAAATTCCCTGATTCCATAGCTGGAAAGCTCACGACCGTAGCCGGAGTGCTTGACCCCCCCGAAGGGCAGGCGAGGATCGGACTTAACCATCGCGTTGATAAAGCAGTTTCCGGTTTCGAGCCTTGAGGCTACCGCAAGGGCGCGGCCATGGTCCGCCGAGAACACCGCCGAACCGAGACCATACTCGCTGTCGTTGGCTATGGCGACGGCTTCATCGTCGTTTGCTGCTTCAATAACCGTCGCTACCGGTCCGAAAGTCTCTTCCCCGTAAGCCGCCATACCTTTTGTTACGTCGCTGAGAATGGTGGGCGGATAAAAATATCCTTTCCCTTCCGGCAGAGTGCCGCCACAGAGCAGCGTGGCTCCCTGCGTGACGCTCCGGGAGACCTGACGGTGGAGCTCCATGCGGAGATCGGCTCTTGCAATGGGTCCCACTTCGGTTGCGGGATCGAAGGGGTCCCCGGTTATGGCGCCGAGCATCCTCACAAGAAGAAGCTCCTCGAACCGTCTCCTGACCGAACGGTGCACGATAAAGCGCTTTGCGGCAATGCAGCTCTGGCCGCTGTTGAGCAGACGGGCGGCGGCACAGACCGCAACGGCCTTTTCAAGATCGGCGTCGTCAAGCACGATGTAGGGATCGTTGCCTCCAAGCTCCATCACGCTGCGCTTCAGCGCCCGGCCGGCCCTTGTGGCCACGGCCCGGCCAGCGGCGGTGCTTCCCGTTACCGAAACCGCCTGTACACACGGGTGAGCGATAACGGCTCCGGTCAGCGTGTCCACATCCTGCAGCTCGATGTGCAGAGTACGGTATATGTTTTCGGGAAACCCGGCGTCACGGAAAACGCTCTCGATGGCGATTGCGCAACCGGTGACATTCGGAGAGTGCTTGACGATGGCTCCGTTGCCGGCCATAAGGGCGGGTACGGCAAACCGGAATACCTGCCAGAAGGGAAAATTCCAGGGCATGACCCCCAGCACCAGGCCAAGAGGCTCGAACACCACCATACCCTTTGCCCCGTCCATATCGATCTCTTCGGGCTGCAGATACCCTTCTGCATTCGCGGCGTAAAAGTCGCATACCCATGCGGATTTCTCGATTTCCGCCACCGCCTGTGCCAGCGGCTTTCCCATTTCCCGGGCAACAAGAACGCCATACTCCGCCTTCCGTTCGCGCAGCAGGGCGGCGGCACGCAGCATGAAGCGCGAGCGGTCGAGCATTGGAGAGCGGCGCCAGTCGGCGAAATCGCGGTATGCCGCGTCGAGAATTCGTTCAATGTCACTCTGCGACATCGAGGGATATTCGGCAAGCACCTCTTCGGTTGCCGGATTGATGGTTGCAATCATGAATTACTGTAACGTAGTTTTGTGATACGGTAAAAAAACCCGGTGCTCAGATTCCATCGTCAAAGGCATCGAAAAGTGCAAGGTAGCTTTCATACCTTCCGGCATCGATCGAGCCCTTCCCGACTGCGCTCCTGACCGCACAGCCCGGCTCAACGGTGTGGGTACACGACGAAAACGCGCACTCCGGCATAACATCAAGAAACTCCCTGAAGTAAAACCTGAGATTCTCTTTCGTAATATCGGCCAAGCTGAACTCCCTGATACCGGGAGTGTCGATGACATAGCCTCCTCCCGGGAGCGGAAGCATCGTCGCATTGCTCGTAGTATGAACGCCCTTGCCGCTCTTCCAGCTGGTTCTGGAAGTTTTCAGCCGGACCCCGGTCAGCAGGTTGATAATGGTTGATTTGCCGACACCCGAATGGCCGCTGAAAGCCGAAATCCTGCCTTCGAGGGCATCGACAAGCTCCCCGATACCGGTATTGCCGTAAACGCTGACGTAGCAGACAGGGTAGCCGAGTTCGTGATAAACCTCCATCATCCTGCGTACTCCGGCGTCCCTGTCGAGATCCATTTTGTTGACGACCAGCAGCACGGGAAGCTGTTCGGATTCGGCAAACACCAGATAGCGGTCGATAAGACGGGTCGTAAGCGGCGGTTCGTAGGCCGAAACGACCGGCACCAGCAGTTCGATATTGGCCGCGATCACCTGCTGTTTTTCACGGCTCCGGTTGCGGCGGGGGTCTCTTCTGCGGATGAGGGCGCTCTTTCTCGGCTGTACCTGCATGATGATGCCCTCGAGGGCTTCGGTTCCGCTCAGGGTAAGCTGAACTTCCACCTCATCGCCGACGGCGGCCAGCGAGGAGTCGGGGTTGGCGCCCTGCGTTCCCGGAAAGGTCCTGCAGCGCAATACCCTGGCGTCCGGGGTCGTCACCATATATGCCGCACCGGACGTTCCGGTTATGCGGCCTGTGCAATATAACTCATTTGTTTTTTTTTCTCTCATGACTGAATACCGTGTTAACCCTCCCTGAACCGCCGCTCACCCGATATCGGCAAGCGAGGAACGGTCATGATAATGACGCAAATAACAGCTTCTGATCATAGCGTGTTCCCGCTTTTCCAGTCCGGGGTCTTCGGAGGCAAGCGCGAAAGCCGCCTTGCGGGCCGACTGCATGAGCGGAGCGTCAAGAAGCGGATCGGCGATCTTCAATCCGCTCACCATGCCGGCCTGCTCCCTGCCGAGTACGTTGCCGGCGCCCCTTATTTCCGCGTCGATTTCCGAAATCCGGAACCCGTCGGGAGTCGAGGCCATGGCCCGCAGCCGTTCGGCAGCTTCACCGGAAAGCTGCGCATGGACCAGAAAACAGCTCGATGCATGCCTGCCGCGTCCGACCCGCCCCCGGAGCTGATGAAGCTGCGCAAGACCGAACCGTTCGGCGTGCTCGATCACCATCACCGTGGCGTTGGGCACATCGACACCTACCTCGATCACCGTTGTGCCGACCAGCACGTCGAGATCGCCGATTCTGAACCGGTCCATAACCGACTCTTTAAGCTCGGGGGTCATCTGGCCGTGAATGAGGCCAAGACGAAGACCTTCGAGTACTGTGGCCGAGAGTTCCTGAAAACTTTCAACGGCCGAGCGCAAGTCGATTTTTTCCGACTCCTCTACAAGCGGATAGACAATATAGGCCTGCCGTCCCGACTCCACTTCGCGCCGAAGCGCTTCGTAGACACGGTTTTTGGCATTTTCAGGTACAAGTGCGGTTTTTACGGGCACTCGTCCCTCCGGCATAGCATCGATAACGGAGACATCGAGATCGCCGAACCCTGCCATGGTAAGGGTTCTGGGAATCGGAGTGGCCGTCATGAGCAGCACATGCGGACTCGCTGCCTTCTCCTGCAGGGCTTTCCGCTGCAGAACGCCGAACCGATGCTGTTCGTCGATGATCACCAGCCCGAGGCGTGAAAACGAAACTCCTTTCTCGATCATGGCATGCGTACCCACCGCGACCGTCACCGAACCGCGTTCAAGACCGGCCAGCACGTTCTCCCTTGCTTTCTTCGGCTGACGTCCGGCAAGCAGGGCGACATCGATACCGAGCGGAGAGAGCCAGCGCTTCAGTGAAAGATAGTGCTGAACGGCAAGTATTTCCGTCGGCGCCATGAAGGCCGACTGCAGGCCGTTATCGGCGGCCAGCGCCATGGAAAACATGGCCACCAGCGTTTTTCCCGACCCCACATCGCCCTGCAGCAGGCGGTTCATGGGACGACAGCTTCTCAGATCCCGATAGATATCCCTGATTACCGCCTTCTGGGCCTCGGTCAGGGTAAAGGGCAGTCCGGCGTAAAACAGCCGGGTAATCTCGCCCGAATGGGTAAGAGCCGGGGCGCTCCGGTTCTTTTCAAGCTCTTGGTGACGAAGTGCGAAAAGCAGCTGGGTGTAGAACAGTTCGGTCCATTTCATGCGCGTCCGTGCGGCCTCGAGCCGCTCATGAGACGAAGGAAAATGCATTTCACGATAGGCTTCGGCAAGCGGCAGAAGGGCATGCATGCCGACGATCTCCGGCGGGAGATTCTCCTCACTGCCCGGAGCGAAGCGCTCGAAAGCTCCGGCAACGATGGTGCGCAGCTGGCGCGAGTTCAGGCCACCCTGCTTCATGGCCGCGCTGGTGGAATAGAGGGGTATGATCCTTCCTGTATGAAACAGCTCATAATCGGAATGTCCCTGGTGCAGACCTTCGGCGGCCGATGCGCCGAGATGCTCGAAATCAGGATGCTGCATCTGCCGCCGGCCTCCGAAAGATCCCGCTTTCCCGTGTACGGCAAGCGCATCGCCCGGCGCAATACCCGAAGCGAAATACCGAACTCCCCTGAACCAGGTGAGTTCCACGGAACCGGTCCCGTCGCTGAGTACAGCCTTGAACCGGCTCCGTCCCGGCCCGGATCCTTCAAGACGCGCCTGCAGAACCGTACCGGCCACCGTCACCGATTCGCCGTCGCGAAGTTCGCCGATGTTTCTGATGGTGCTGCGGTCAAGATAGCGGCGGGGAAAATAGTCGAACAGGTCCTCGGGCGTTGCAATGCCTTCCGCTTCGAGGATTGCCGCCCGCTTCGGTCCAACCCCCTTCAGACTGGTTAATGGTGAGAAGACGGCCATAGGAAAGCTGTTGTATCTCGATAGTATTTCTTGTATATTAGCAGCCTTATTATTTTTTATCGCAGGCCAAATCAATTTTCTGCACGAGAAAGCACAGAAATCACATGAAAAAGGATATTCACCCAAAGTATACGAAAGTTACAGCCAACTGCGCCAACTGCGGCAACGCTTTTGAAACCCGCTCAACCCGTAATACCATAAAGGTTGACATCTGCAACAACTGCCATCCGTTCTACACCGGCAAGCAGATGCTCGTTGATACGGCCGGCCGCGTCGAGCGCTTCAACAAACGGTTCGCGAAATCGACGGCAGCACAGACCAAGGCCCAATAAGCGTACAAGCGCTCCCGGGCAATCTGTATCAACCTATCAGAAACCGCTATGAACGTAAAAGAGGTCGCACAGAAGATTGAGCCGAAAATGAAGAAAACCATCGAGGCGTTTCAGCATGAAATCGCTTCGATCCGTACAGGAAAAGCCACGACAGCCCTGCTCGACAGGGTAAAGGTTGAAGCCTACGGCCAGCTGATGCCGCTCAAGCAGGTCGGAAACATCGGCGTCATGGATGTGCATACCCTTACCGTTCAGGTCTGGGACAAGTCGATGGTATCGGCCACCGAGCGGGCTATCCGCGACGCCAACCTCGGCCTGAATCCTTCGGCCGACGGCCAGAACATCAGGGTATCCATTCCCCCGCTTACCGAAGAGAGAAGAAAGGAGTTCGTGAAGCTGACCAAGAAATTCGGAGAGGATTCGAAGGTGTCGCTCCGCAACCTGCGCCGCGACATGATTCACGACATCGAGAAACTGGAAAAAGACAAGGCCATCAGCGAAGACGACAAAAACCGCGGCAAGAAAGAGGCAGACGACCTCCTGCACAAATTCGAAAAACAGCTCTCCGACCTGATTGCACAGAAAGAGAAAGAGATCATGGAGGTCTGAAAAGAACCCTCCCTCGCATTACCAGAAAAAGCCGGAACCCCCGGCTTTTTCTGGTTTACGCCATCCAGGCGCATCTGTGATAGGTTTGCACATTTCACGAAAAATGCATATATATCTTTCAAGCTATATATCGTTATAGCGATTCTCTCCACAAACCTTTTCGTTCTGCAGCCCCGCAGAACCGTGTTCACAAGAAGTTCACGACCGTAGTTCCGTCGTTTCCGATCAAGGTTTTTTCTTCATTCAGGTCAATACCGGGCAACCGGCTATTTAACAGTTGTTATCCTTCAAAGGAGGCACAATGAAGCTTCTTTCCAGAAGAAAGTTTCTGCAATCGTCAACGGCGACCGCCCTGCTTTTTATGGCCGGCTGTAAAAAGCAGACCCGGCCCGGATCGAAAGCTGACTACCCGTCGCTGAAAATCGGCAACAGCAAAACCCTCAAGCCGAACCAGCCGCTCACCTTCAACTTTCCCGACAGGCAGTCGCCATGCGTGCTGGTGAAAACCGGCAGCGAGGCAATCGACGGCATCGGTTCGCAGAAGGATATCGTGGCGTTCTCCTCCCTCTGTACGCACATGGGGTGCCCCGTCACCTACAGCAAGGGCCGCCTGATCTGCAAGTGCCACTACTCGATGTTCGACGTGAACCGCAACGGGCAGACCTTCCAGGGGCTCGCCTCGCAGTGGATTCCGCAGATCGTGCTGCGCGAGGACCCGGCCTCCGGCGATATCTTCGCGGAAGGCGTTCAGGGCCTCATTTACGGCAGAATCGGCAACCTAAAAGTAAGTTAAGGAGCACTCGACATGGCACTTTTCAAGAGAAAGGATGAGCTTCCGATTCCGCCAGGCGATGCGGAAAAGTACACCACGGTCTGCCAGTACTGCAGCGCAGGCTGCGGCTATAACGTCTATGTCTGGCCGGAGGACAAAAACGGCTCGGCAACCGCCAACGCATTCGGGGTCGATCTGTCGAAACAGGGCAAGCTCATGTCGGGCTTCTCCTACACCGAGACCATGCACAACGTCATCACCCGCAAGAACGGCAAACAGTACAATCTCGCCGTCATACCGGCAAAGGAGTCGAGAATCAACAAGGGCGACTACTCCATCCGTGGCGGAACCAACGCGCTGACGGCTTACAACCCGGACGGCTACACGAAAAAACGGCTGAAAGATCCCCTGATACGCAGGGAGAACGGTTTCGTGCCCATTTCGTGGGATGACGCCGTGGAAATCATCGCAACCCTTACGAAAAGCTCCATCGACAAGTACGGCGCAGACAGCATCGCCATGAAGTTTTACGACCACGGCAGTTCGGGACTGGGTTTCGAGGACAACTGGGCGGCGGGAAAATTCTTCCTCAGCGGCGTAAAAACCAGCTACCTTTCGATCCACAACCGCCCGGCTTACAACTCGGAAACATGGGGCACGCGTGAACGGGGCATGCACGAGCTGAATTACGACGTCGATGACGCCCGGCTTGCCGACACCGTAGTGCTGTGGGGAGCGAATGCCTACGAATCGGCAACCATTCTCTACACCGAGCACATCATGCCGAACCTGCAGGGAGGTTCCGTTGCGGATAAAAAGAAAGCGTTCGATCCCGGTGAACCGGCGGCTGAGGGCCATATCGTCATCATCGACCCCCGAAAAAATGCGACGGTGGCGGTAAGCCAGGACATTGCCGCCGACCGGGTACTGCACATCCGGCCCAACCTCGGCACCGACTGGATTCTGGCCAACGCCATAGCTCGCATCATCTGGGAGAACCGCTGGTACGACCAGGAGTTCCTCGACAAGCGCACCGACATGAAAACCTTCGGGGAGTACAAGCAGAAGTCGCTGCAGTCCGGAAAGCCTCTGGCCACGTTGCTTGCCGATGCCGAACGGATCACCGGCGTCCCTAAAACACAGATGCAGCAGGCTGCGGAGTGGATGGCCAAACCAAAGGAGGGCGGTTTCAAACGCCGCACCCTGACCCTCTTCGAGAAAGGCATCATCTGGAACATGAAAAACTACGACCAGGTCGCCGCAATAGCCCAGCTCAACGTCCTTGGGCACAATGTGGGAAGAGTCGGCACCGGATGCGGCAGGCTCGGCGGCCATCAGGAAGGGTACGTCAGGCCGCCGGCTCCCACTCCGGGCTCTATCCATGCCGGAGGGCCGCCGAAAAACGTCGACAAGTACATCACCGGAGGCGGCGGAAAGATCTACTGGGTAGGAGCTACCGATCCCTACCTCTCGACGCCGAACAGCCAGTTCTTCAGAAAGTCCGTCAAGAAACGCGCCGACGCACTGCTCGACTATCTCGACAACGGCGGCGTACCGACGGAAGTGAAAGCGTATGCGGATAAAGTACTCGAGGCGTTCGAAAAAACCGGCGGGCTCTTCATGATCGTGCAGGATATGTACATGACCCATACCGCTGCCGACGCCATGATGATCCTGCCCGCCGCCGGATGGGGCGAGGCGGTCGATACCTCGATTAACTGCCACAGCCGCCTCCTGCGCATCTACGACAAGTTCATGGATGCACCCGGAGAAGCCCTGCCCGACTGGCAGATTCTTGCCCGGATCGGAAACCGCATCAAAGCCCTCTACGAAACCGACGGCAACAAGCAGATGGCCGAAAGGTTCGGCGGCATGGAGTGGAAAAGTGATGCGGAGGTGTTCGAGGCAGGTTCGAAAGAGTTCGGCGACAACAAGGTAGCAGAAACCGAAGAGGCGAAACTGTCGCCGGAATGCTACGTCGGTGTGACCCACGACATGCTGCGCAAACTCGGCAACGAAGGCATCCAGACGCCTGTGCGCCGCGATCCTGCTACAGGCAGGCTCAGCGGCACGAAGCGCCGCTACACGCACAGCTTCGCCTCGAAGGATGGCCTCTTCAAATGGTACGGCACCGACCCCTGGACCGGCTATCCGGCGGAAGTGGCAAAATACCAGCACAACGCGACATACCCGTTCTGGTTCACCACCGGCCGCTCGCAACACGTGTGGCAGACCATGTATCATGACCGGAAGATTCCCGAGAAGTACTTCACGCTTCCCCTGCCCTACGTTGAAATCCATCCGGAAGACGCAGGAAAACTCGGCATGAAAAGCGGAGACATGGTGGATGTGTTCAACGAGGAGGGATCGAGCACGGCGCTCGTGTACGTGAACGACTCCACGAAACCCGGCCTGATCTTCGGCATCATGTACCATGCAAAGGGATCGATGAACCACCTGATCTCGTCGTATACCGATCCGAAAACCACCATCCCGTGGTACAAGGGAACCAAAGTGGGAATCCGGAAGTACACCGGCAAACCGGACGAGGCCATCAAAACCGCAAGCCTCCTGGCCAACAATGACGTCAGCCTCTAAAAAAGAGGTTCTGCCCGCATCTTCAGCCGAAAACGGCGCAGTCCTCAATTGCAACAAGGTCTGCGCCGTTTCTGTTTTTGCAATGTCCGTGGAGTTATTGCCGTGCTATACCCTCAGCCCGTTCACCCACTCGCCGATTTTCTGCTGCAGCTCGTCGCGCACTTGACGGAACAGGGCTCGCTGTTCGTCAACACCGCCTGTTGCCGCCGCTGGATCGTCGAGCGGCCAGTAATACCGGTTGCCGTCCATCAGGCCGGGCCAGATACGGGGGCATGTCGCCTGGGCCCTGTTGCATACGACGACGAGGAAGTGCACGGGCACCCTGCCGAGATAGGCGTCAACAGCTTTTGGTTTCTGACCGCCGATATCGATGCCGATTTCCCGCATGACCTCCACGGCGAGCGGATGCACCTCGTCTTTGGGCTCGAGTCCGGCGCTCATCGCCTCGAAGCGGTTGCCGGCGATATGGCGGAGCAATCCTTCAGCCATCTGGCTGCGGGCCGAATTGCCGGTGCAGAGAAAGAGCACGTTTTTTTTCTTTTCCATAGATGGCAATAATGATTTGGATGACACCTGGCCGGAAGGGCGCGGTTTAATTCCTGAGCGAATCGATCAGCTTTTCATAGGAGTTGTCCTTCTGACGCGCACTCTCTCCCGTTACCAGATAAACAACCTCGCGGGCTATTTTTACGGCGTGATCGGCTATGCGCTCCAGATAACGGGATAAGCTCAGAACGGCGATAAGCTGATCGATATCCGCAGCGGGCTCCTTCATCGATGCCATTGCTTTTTTGAAAATCACCCGGTGCATGAGGTCGATCTCTGCTTCAAACATATCGATCTGCCTGGCCAGCCCGTCGTCCCTGAACGCAAATGCGTCGACAGCCTTTTTCAGCATCTCGCCGACCTTCATGCCCATGGATCCGAAATCGTATGCACGCTGCAATCCGGAACCGATTTCCGGAAGACGCTCAACGACATGGACCGACAGATCGCCGATGCGTTCGAGATAGTCGTTGATTTTCATGATGGCCACAATGGTTCTGAGGTCTTTGGCCACCGGTTGCTGCAAGGCAAGAAACGAGAGGCACTGCGATTCAAGAAGAATTTCGGCATCGTCGATCTGTCGATCGGCATCCTTCACCTCTCGCGCCCTGTCCGTGTCGAGCGACTGCAGCACATCGATGGCAAGCAGAAAATTCCGGAGTACGGTTCCGGATAACGCCACCAGTGAATCAGACAGCTCCCTGATGTGTTCGTGAACAGGCCGTTCAGCCATGGTTGCGGACATTAAAAAATGGTTGTTGAAAACGAAAAGGGCGCACTTCCCGGAAAAATGTTCCGAAGCGACCGGTCATACTCGCATCCGTCTGTATACGCCATGCCGACGGAGAACCTGTCACTGCATAATCATGCATGCCTTGCAAGATAGACACTGGCGTGTTGAGGAATTGTTACAGGCAGGTTACGGAACAGTTAAATAAGGCAGGCAGGATGCCATCCGGCAAAAGACAACAGGCCAGAGCGAGCCGGGAGGAACTTGACAGGTCGGGCTGGCGGGCGTTTCCGCATTCAATGCCTTTTCGCTATATTCTCTTATGCATAACGGGAAAGACCGTCATCAGACTCCCCCGCAGATAACGAGATCAACATCATTTCAACGAAAATGTAAGAAACAGCCAACTTCATAAGCCAACAAATCTTAATTTATTAGGCGTAATGGTTGATTCAGCTAAAAAAACACTATATTATACCCACCAACAGCAGAATTAAGTCAACCAGAGACAAAAAGCAAACCGATAGCGAAATCAGAGAACATCCCGTATGGCGTCAGAAGTAAAAAGCGTAATCTTTCGCCTTCCGACAAGAAAACCCTCTCTTTTTTTGCTGATCGGAATAGAGTCGATGCTATAACGAATACAGAAAACCATGCTACTGCACCAGCTGCCGGATTCGGATATCGAGCGATTTCTCGAGGAGGACGTACCGTACGGCGACCTCACCACATCACTGCTCGGCATCGGCGAGCAACAGGGAACCATTACATTCACGAGCCGGCACCATACCGTAATTTCGTGCACCGAAGAGGCCGGCCGGGTACTGGAGAAGTGCGGAGCCACGGTAATCTCCCGCCTGCCGAGTGGCACGGAGGTGGAGGCCGGTGCAGCTTTTCTGGCAGCGTCCGGAAGCGCGGCAAGCCTGCATGCGGGGTGGAAGGTCGCCATGAACCTGCTGGAATACGCTTCGGGCATCGCCACGAGAACTGCCAAAGTGGTTCGAACCGCACGCTCGGCCAATCCCGGAATTTCGATCGTCACCACCCGGAAATCATTTCCGGGAACGAAAAAGGTTGCCATCAAGGCCATCATGGCCGGAGGTGCGCTGCCCCACAGGCTTGGCCTTTCGGAAACCATCCTCGTGTTCCGTCAGCATACTGCTTTCCTCGGAGGAGTGGAGCGTTTTCTCGATCAGCTTGCTCCCCTGAAAGCGCGTGCACCGGAAAACAAGGTCATCGTCGAGGCCGATACCGCCGATGAGGCGCTGATAATAGCCGCTGCGGGAGCCGACGTGGTCCAGGTGGACAAGATGGCGGTCGGGGAGCTCGCCATACTGGCCGACGAAATACACCGGAAGTTCCCCGGCGTGAAGCTTTCGGCCGCGGGCGGCATCAATGCCGAAAACGCCGCGGCTTACGCGGGTACCGGCGTGGATATTCTCGTGCTCTCGGCGGTCTATTTCGGAAAACCTGCAGACATCAGTGTCGTCATACAACCCTGAAAAACAAAAACCTTACTGCCATGCTACAATCCATAAGACGTTCCGCAATCCTCCTGCTCCTGTTCCTGCTCACTTCAGCTCCCGCAATGGCGGGTGAACTGAACCTTTCGGTAGCCGCCAGTATGAAAGAGGTGATCAACGAGCTGACCGGGAACTATGAAAAAACTCATCCCGGCATCACCTTCGTGAAAAATTTCGGTGCTTCGGGCGCCCTGGCCGGCCAGATAGAAAACGGTGCTCCTGCCGATCTCTTCATAGCCGCAAACAGCGAGTGGATGGATTACCTGAAAGGGAAAAACCTTGTCGACAGGAAAAGCCAGAAAACCTTCGCCTACAACACCCTGGTCTTTGCCGGATCGACCGGCAAAAAAGTCACATCGATGCGCGACCTTGTCAAACTTGACAAGATTGCCATCGGCAGCCCGAAAAGCGTACCTGCCGGAGAATATGCCACAACGGCCATCAGGAATGCCGGCCTGGAACAGCAGGTTCAGGGCAAGCTGGTCATGGCAAAGGATGTACGGGAGTGTCTGATGTACGCCGAACTCGGCGAGGTTGACGGTTCATTCGTCTACCGTACCGATGCCTTGCAGGGCAAAAAGGCTAAACTGCTCTTTACCGTACCGCAGAAACTCTATCCCAGAGTGGTTTACCCGATGGCCCTGACCGTAAAAGCCGCGACAAACAGGGAGGCACAGAGCTTCCATGCCTACCTGCAGGGCAGCGAAGCCAAATCGGTGCTGAAAAAGTACGGGTTTGTACTGAAATGAGAGTCCGGAAAAAAATGAGCGGATTGTAACGGTATGCTGTCATTGACTGCTGAAGATATCCAGGCCATCCTGCTTTCCCTGAAAGTGGCCCTCACGGCAACCCTGTTGGCGTTGCCGCTGGGATTTGCAACGGCATGGCTGATGGTGTTCCGCTCGTTCCGGGGGAAGGTGCTGCTGGAAGTGCTCGTTAATCTTCCGCTCACCCTCCCTCCGGTAGTTATCGGCTATTTCCTGCTGCTGCTGCTCGGCAAGAACGGTTGGGCTGGCAGGTTTCTCGATGCATGGGGCATCCATTTTATCTTTACCTGGAAAGCCGCCGTGATCGCCTCGGCAACCGTGGGGTTTCCCCTGCTCGTGCGTTCCGTCAGGCTCGGCATGGAATCGATCGACCGCCAGCTCATCGAGACATCACGCAGCCTCGGCGCCCGCTGGTTCGATACGCTCATAACGGTTGTGCTGCCGCTCTCGATACGGGGTATTCTTGCCGGATCTTCACTGATGTTCGCCCGAAGCCTCGGCGAATTCGGTGCAACAATCATCGTTGCCGGCAATATTCCCGGCATCACGCAGACCATTCCTCTGGCCATCTACGACTATGCAAGCTCACCGTCGAGCACCATGATGGCGCTCTCGCTCTGCCTGGTTGCCGTAGTTATTTCGGTACTGGTGCTCTTTGTACATGAAGTGCTCAGCCGCAACATCGAAAAGCAGGAGGCTGCGTGAGGCTGCAGATCGATGTCGCAAAAACCCAGGGGCACTTTACACTGCAGGCGGCAGCTGCAGTTGAAGGCCAGCGCACCGGCATTTTCGGCCAGTCCGGTTGCGGCAAATCCACGCTGGTACACCTGATTTCCGGCCTCCTGCAGCCGGACAGGGGGGAAATCGCAATTGACGGGCTCACCCTGTTCAGCAGCGAAAAAAAGATATCACTTCCCCCGGAACAGCGCCGCATAGCCATCGTATTCCAGCAGGCCATGCTCTTTCCGCATCTCGGAGTGAAGGCAAACCTCCTGTACGGCTATAAACGGTGCAGCAAGGCAAACCGTCGCATCGACCCGCAAGCGATCATCGATGTCCTGCAGCTCGAACCGCTGCTGAGTCGGGGTGTAAACCGCCTTTCCGGCGGTGAAAAACAGCGCGTGGCGCTGGGTCGGTCCGTACTCTCCAACCCTCGTCTGCTCCTGATGGACGAACCGCTCTCGGCACTCGACGACACCCTGCGATTCCAGATCATTCCCTATCTGAAAAGCGTGAGCGCGGAGTTCGGCATACCCTACCTCTTCATTTCGCATTCCGTACTTGAAATGCAGCTGATGACCGACCGGATTCTCGTCATGAAAGAGGGAAAAATCATCGAAGAGACCAGCCCTGACCAGCTGGCCCGGAACCGGATGGCTACAAGCCAGACCGGGTATCTCAACCTGCTCCATCTGGAGGAGCCGTCTGTGGAAAACGGCCTCTATTCCTATCCATGGGGCTCCGGTCGCCTGCTCGTTTCCGACGGACAGGAAGGGAAAACATCGCTCTTCGAACTCTCGTCACGCGATATCATCCTCTTCAAGCAGCACCCGAAAGCCATCAGCGCACGCAATCTGCTTGCATGCACGGTCACGGAACTGTTTCGCTCAGATGGGAGGCTCGGCGTCGTGCTCTCCTCCTGCGGCAAAAAACTCATTGCAGAGATCGTGCGTTCCGCTGCAGAGGAGCTCGACATCACCGAAGGGTCAACCATCTTTGCGGCCATCAAGGCATCGTCTTTCAGAAGGCTCGATTGAACCATGAACAGTTTCTCGGCTCTCATTACCGGCATTGAAAACGATGAATCCGGCTCGCTTTTTCTGGTTGAACTCGATGCATCCGGCTTACAGCTCTCCATGCTGCTTTTCGATCTCAAACCGGCCTTTGCCATAGGTTCCCCGGTAAACGTGCTTTTCAAGGAAACCGGAACGGCTCTCGCAAGAAATCTCAGCGGAGAAATCAGCCTCAGCAACCGGTTTCCCGCTACAGTTACCGCCATTCGATCAGGAGACGTCCTTGCCGATATCTCACTCGATTCCGCTGCAGGAGAGTGCACGGCCATCGTCACACTCCGGAGTCTGCAGCGCATGAAACTCGACATCGGCGACTCCGTAACCGTACTGCTTCAGGCGAGCCAGATATCTCTGGTAACCCGCGACAATATTCCGGAAAACCGCATCCACGAATGATCAGCATTACCGTCGAGAAAACCCTTTCGGGTGCTGATGGGCCGTTCACGCTTGCGGTGGACCTGGAAATGCAACCGCATTCGCTCCTGACACTCTACGGAAAATCCGGCAGCGGCAAAACCACGCTGCTGCGCATGCTCGCCGGCCTTACGAAACCCGACAGCGGCCGTATCGAGGTAAACGGCGAAATCTGGTTCGACAGCCACAAAGGAGTATGTCTGGCGCCGCAGAAACGGAAAGTCGGTCTGGTATTTCAGAACTATGCGCTCTTCCCCACCATGACGGTTCAGGATAACCTGCTGTTCGCTCAGGAGAAAAAAGATCCGGTAAAAGTTGACGAAATGCTCGAACTTGCCGGGCTTCTCGCGCTCCGGAAACGGTATCCGGAAACGCTTTCAGGCGGACAACAGCAGCGGGTGGCTCTTGCGCGGGCCATTCTGCGCCGGCCGAAAATCCTGCTGCTTGACGAGCCGCTTTCGGCGCTCGACCAGAAGACCAGAGGAGTTCTGCAGGACGAGATCATCAAGGTTCACCAGCACTTCGGGCTCTCAACCATGCTGGTTTCGCACGACAAGCAGGAGGTATTCAAACTGTCGGACAGCGTAGCCGTCATCAGGCATGGTCGCATAACGAAAACAGGTACGCCCCACGATGTATTTCTCGACCGGATCACCTCGAACAAGTTCTCCTTCGTCAGCACGATCCTCTCGATCCGCAAGGTGGACTGCATCTATCTTGCCGTTATCGGCACCGGCAATGAACTGGTGGAAGTGGTGCTGAGCGAAAAGGACGTGGCGACCATGAAACCGGGAGACGAGGTGCTGGTGGCCTCCAAAGCCTTCAACCCAGTCATCGTCAAACTCCACAGACCGGAATAATACTTCGCAGCCGCCAGGTTCCCGTTCATTTGCACGTAAAGGCTGGATCGTACTGGTCCCACATCCATCCGGCTACCCGACGAAGCTCTTCGGTGCCCATCGACATGGCGGGCATCAGCCCGAACCGGGCGACAGCCTGACTGCCGAGTATCGATGCGTCCTCTTTCGGCTGCTGCATGAACTTCACCATATGCGCCACAGCCTCATCCCTGCCGGAAAAAGCTTTCCGGTAGTGCGAGGCGATACCCAGCACAGGAGGCGCCGTTTTCGGCGGAGGCTGCATCGAATGGCAAACGCTGCAGTTGCTCCTGAAAAGCGCTTCTCCTCCGGTTGTTACCGGCGAAGCATGGCCTGAGGACGGCATACCGTAAACAAGGAAGAGGGCGACGATAACGCCGATGATTTTTTTCATGTCAATAATACTGTTTTGATTTATCCGGTTGTACAACACCGCTGTTTATCTGGCGCTTCGATCATACCCGCCTCGACACGAGCCATCCGCTTCACGTGGCGGAGACCGCCAATAAGCCTGTCGCTCGCGGAAAATACCAAGAACCGGCCGTCTTCGGCAACAGGCTGTCCGTTTTCTTCGGACACGATCCGGGTACTGTTGCCGGTGAAGAGAACATAACAACCGCCAGTCGAGCAGGCCTGTTCACGAGTTCCCTTCCGACGGGGATTGCCCAAAGCCACCTCGTCTGCATTCAGCATCACGGGACAGAGCGCACCCGAACAGTGAAGTTTCTTTTTTTCTATGCCGGATGAAGTCGATGGTTCGCACCATCGACTTCATCCGGCACAGACTGATTAAATATTGAAGGCGACACCTCCATAGAAGCAGGTGCCTGTAGCACCTGAACCGCCGATATTGCCATAAACGTCAGGTTCCACGTCGAAGATGTTGTCAACACCGATGAACAGGTTCGCAACATCGCTGACCTGCCTGGACAGGTAAGCGTGCACCAGTGTATAGCCGTCGGCACGCTCGTACCCTTCGACCCACTGCCTGCCGGCGCTCACAACCCGGATGTTTCCCCTGAGTCCTCCCTGACTGTCGCTGTAGGCAAGCTTGAGGGTATTGGTCACTCCCGGCACGTAGAGCAGGTTCTCTCCGTTGCTGCCGTCTTCGGTATCGATGAAACTCAATTCGTCGGAAACCGTAAATCCGTAAGGAAGCCGGAGAGCTGCCGTCAGTTCGATACCTCTGGTCATGGCTTCGGAAATATTCCGCAGTTCATACGAGGGAATGCTGTTCTTTCCCTCTCTGACATAGCCGACGAACACTTCATGGATCATGTCCCGCATATCGTTGCGGAAAGCCGTCAGACCGAAAGAAAAGTCTTTCCACGAAAGATCGGCGCCCACTTCATAGGAACGGGAGCGTTCGGCATCGAGATCGGCATTGGCGTAGACGATCTTCTTTTTCGTATAGGTAGACCCGGTATAAAGCTCATAGAGGGACGGGGCGCGGAATCCTTCGCCGTAGGATGCCCGAAGGCGGAGAAGATCGCTGACGCGATACCAGAGCGCGGCCTTCGGGCTCGCGGCCGATCCGAAATCCGAATGGGTGTCGTACCGTGCCCCGATCACGAGGCCGGCCCTGTCGCCGAACAGCATTTCATCCTGGAGGAAGGCCCCGAAATTGTCGGAATCATGGTCGAGCTCACCGTCGGTACGATCTTCGTTACGGTATTCCACCCCGGTGGTGATGCGATGGTTTCCTGCGATCGGCCCTGTCCAGCGGGCCTCCGCCTGCCGGCTCGTCTGTTCGAGCGTCGTGGTGGTCGTGGCGCCCCCGACCACAGCGGTCATATCCGAAGTCCAGTCATACGAAGACTGCCACGCCCGGACATGCAGCGAAGACTCCGCTCCCGTGGCCAGTTCGACACCGGCATAGGCTGAAATCCTTTCGGCATCGACGGTGCGTTCAAAATCGCCGCTTGTCTGGGTACGATACCCTTCAAGTTCCGTATCGGCATAATTGAACCCGAAAGAAAGCGTTGCCGATGGGGACAGATCATAGGTCAGTGAAGTCTGCGCCGAGCCAAGAATCCGGTCGTCGCCGTCGGTCATCAGGTCGGATTCGTCGCGGTCATACCTGTCCTTGTTGCTGTATCCCCCTGAAACCACATAACCGAATTTCCCCGTTCTGCCGCTCAGCCAACCCTCCGTCAGGACAGTAGCCGCATCACCGTGACGGCTTTCGCCCCCGCGCAATGTCAGACCCGCATGAAACGTGTCCGAAGGTTTTCTGGTAATGATATTGACGACGCCGGCTACCGCATCGCTGCCGTACAGGGCCGATCCTGAGCCGCGAACCACTTCTATCCGGTCGATCATACCGGCTGGGATTTCGGAGAGATCGACATAATCCTGAAAACCGGAGGTCAGCCGCATGCCGTCAATGAGTACCAGCACATGCCTGCCGTCGAGCCCCCTGAGCCGCGCAACACTCTGACGCCCGCTTGCAGGTTCGAGACTGACGCTCTGCGCCTCGGTCAGCAGGTCGGCGACGGTTTTCGCCCCGCTTTCGACAATCTCTTCCCTGCCGATTACTTCAACTGCCGCCGGAATCTGTGAAACCGGCGTTCGGTTGAGCGTAGCCGTCACCACGACCTCTCCTGTCTCATAGTATTTCGCGGACTCTGCCGCCCCGGCAGCTTCAGGGTTCAGCAGGAATTGCAGACATCCTGCAAGCATAAGTAATTGAAGGGATTGTTTCTTCATATCGCGGTCAGGCATTATAGATTTATTTACATAACGATTAATAAAAAAAGCAACGTATCCTTTCAGATCTTCTCGACCATCTCCCTGCCGGCCGAGAAGACCTTTGATCCCGCTCATGCCTCTTGCTCCAACGCTTCCACTGCCGGATCTATCCGGCAGGAAAGCGCAAAACCAAAAGCGGAAAACAGTTTTTTCATCTATGAATCACCACATCGCTATAACATTAAAAACATAACGATAGGCAAAAAAAACTTACCGGATGAAACCGTTCGAAACAAGTACGCCCGGGGGCAACACGCCCTCAGGGCTGTTTCTCACCCCGAGATGCCTGCCGATGAAATAAACGACCGGCTCCCTGAGCTTTCCGGAGGCCAGCAACCCCGCGATATCTCCCATTGTCGCAAGCCCGCACGCCTCATCGGGCCACCCCGATCGTGCAACCGCAACGACCGGCACACAGGAAGGCACCCCCTCTTCGGCAAACACCCTGAAAATACCGGAAAGATTCCGTGTCGCCATGTAGAGCACAATGGTTGATCCGTGCCTGATCAACTTCGCCGCATCACGCACCAGCGCAAAATCATCGGTTATCTCGTTGGCGATGAGGCTGGTCACCGAATCGCTCTGATATTTTTCACTGACCGGCATTGCATAGCCTGCCGCCGCCGCGGCTCCGGCACTTAATCCCGGTACGACCTCGAACGGAATGTGCATGCTGCCGAGAGCAAGGCACTCATCCTCCGGAGAGCCAAACAGTAAAGGATCGCCGGCTCTGAGACGAACCACCCGGAGCCCTTCGTAAAAGAATTCACGCATAAGCCGGAGCATGCGCGAACTCCCTGCCTGACCGGAAGGCCCATCATGCCTTACCCGTTCGATAAACCGTACAGTGGCCGAGGGCGATGCGATGCAAAGAGCCGGTTCGACGGTAGGACAATCGTAGAGAATAACCTCGGCATTCCCTATGATCCGTGCCGCCCTGACGGTCAACAGGTCCGGATCGCCAGGCCCGGTCCCTACTATGGAAACCGGATGGTGGACTGGTTCACCATTCATTGTTCTTTCCATACCATTTATTTGTTCGTTATATAATAAAAGATATAACGTTTCGCAAAGGGAAGCCTTTATATCGACATCAAAACCGCGCCATAAGCTGAATCAATAAGGAGAAACCGAAAGAAGGCCGAAAAACAGTGCGACTTATACGCAATAAACCTGAAATACCATGTTTGACTATCGTCTGAAAGTATTTGATACCGTGGCACGGCGGTTGAATTTCACCAAAGCCGCAGAGGAGCTCTGCATCACCCAGCCCGCCGTCACGAAGCATGTCAAGGAGCTTGAAAAACATTTCGGACTGCAACTCTTCGAACGCAAGGGGAACAGGGTAGCCCTGACCGAAGGCGGCCTTCTGATACTGAAGCATACCGGATTGCTACGGGAGATAACCCGGCAACTCGAGTATGAGATGCACCGGCTCCATGATTCCCATCAGGGCCTGCTGAAACTGGGAGCAAGCACGACAGTTGCCCAATACGCCCTGCCTCCGCTGCTTGCGAAATTCCACCGCGTATACCATGACGTGAACCTGCAGATGCTTACCGCCAATACCGAGCAGGTAGAACAGGCGCTGATCCGCAAGGAAATTGGACTGGGTATCATCGAAGGAGATACGAAGCGAAAGGATATGATGTATACCCCGCTTGCCGATGATGACATCATACTGGTAAGCGGCGCGAAAAATCCCTTCGCAAAAAAAGAGGAAATCAGGGTCGAAGATCTCCTCACCATTCCCCTGCTGTTAAGGGAACCGGGATCCGGAACGCTTGAGGTCGTCACTCACGCCCTCAAGAACTCGAACATACGGATTTCCGATCTTGCCGTAGAAATGTATCTCGGAAGTTCGGAAGCGATAAAATCCTATCTGGTGCATTCGCAGTGCATGGCCTTCATTTCTCGACATGCCGTCATGCATGAGGTTGCAAACGGATTGCTGAAAATGGTCAGGATCAAAAAATTCTCGATCCGACGGAGGTTCTTCTTCATCACTCCCGAGGGCCAGGTCGGAGGGCTGCCTGAAGTGTTCATGCGATTTGCCTCCGATCATTACAGCGACCTGCTCCCCGCTCAATACTGAAGCAGTTCATGCAACAGTAAGCGCTTCCGATAACCTGCTGTTATGCCGGATCACTTTTTACCATTGGCATGGCAACTGGTTTTTCGGCAATCTTGAACCGCGACCTGCAGTAATACAACACCTCTACAGGGGCCCCCTGAAAACATGGTATGAGCGTATCGGATCCAGCCCGGGCAGAGACAATTCATGCAATGCGTTTCCCATGGCGCCCGTAAAAGACATCAACAAGGAGAGTGATGAATACCAACACAAACAAAGAAAACATGCCGACTGACAACGCGTCCAATCGTGTAGAAAAGGAATTGCCAACCGGGGAACTGATCCGTGAAGCTGAACGACGCGGATTCCGGTGCCGGGCAAAAACAGCGAAACACAAGATTGACAGCTTGTTTCCGGGGGTTCTGGCATCCGTTACCGTAGCGGCCGCAGCAACATTCCTTTCCGACCATTACGGTGCTCCGACGATGCTGTTCGCGCTCCTGATCGGCATGGCGTTCCGCTTCCTTTCCGAGGATGAGGGAAAGGCGTTTCCCGGCATCCAGTTCGCATCCAGAACCATGCTCCGCATCGGCGTGGCGCTTCTCGGAATGCGCATTACGGTCAATCAGATTCAGTCGCTTGGCATAAAGGCGGTATCCATCGTCATATGTTCGGTTCTGCTGACCATACTGTTCGGTCTTTTTCTGTCAAAATCAATGGGTCGCGGCAAGCGGTTCGGCATCCTGACAGGAGGCAGTGTCGCGATCTGCGGAGCCTCGGCTGCGCTTGCCGTTGCGGCCATACTTCCCAAAGACGAATACAGCGAACGCAACACCATAGTCACGGTCATCAGTGTCACCGCCCTGAGCACCCTGGCGATGATCCTGTACCCGATCATTGCCGTTCAACTCGGACTGGATCCGCAGGCTGCCGGAGTTTTCCTCGGTGGCACCATTCATGATGTGGCCCAGGTTGTCGGGGCTGGATATTCCATGTCGGACAAGACCGGCGATACCGCTACGGTTATCAAGCTGCTCAGGGTTTCCATGCTCGTACCCGCGGTCTTTTCCCTTTCACTGATTTTCCATAGCAGAAGAGCAATGGAAGGGAGTGATACAAAGAGTTTTCTCTTGCCGCCGTTCATCATCTTTTTCGTCCTGCTGGTGGGCATCAACAGCACAGGAATCGTATCCGAACAGCTCCGAACCGTTGTCGGAGATATCTCTCGCTGGTGCCTTGTTGCGGCCATCGGTGCTCTTGGCATGAAAACATCCCTGAAATCGCTTTTCGAGGCAGGCTGGCAGCCAGTTTCGATTATCGTTGCCGAAACGATTTTTCTTGCGGTGCTTGTCCTTGCCGCAATACACTGGGTGTAATACCTGTTAAAAACATACCGCATGAGAAATCTTCGATCCATCATCATGGTTTATTCCATAGCCCTCAGGAGGTTCCCATAAGGCTGCTGCATGCCAAGACATGCTTATTATGGCCCTCACCGGTATTTTTTATAATTGATACCGAGCTTCTGCATCTTCAGACTCAAGGTTCTTCTGGTGAGCCCAAGAGTTTCTGCTGCAGCTGAAATATTGCCCTTATGATCGCACAAGGCCTCGATGATCATCTCGTACTCTACGGAATTGACTTTTGCTCCAAGCCCCTGCTGTGTGCTGCTGCCCGATACGGCTGTTTTCTGAAGGGATAGCGGAAGGTCATAACCATGAATGACATCACCTTCGGCGATAATGAGCGCTCTCTCGATAACATTTTCAAGCTCCCTGACATTTCCCGGCCAGGGATACGAAAGCAGCATCTCCTGCACAGGAATCGATATGCCGTTTATCGACTTGCTGAATTTCTTCGAAAAACGGGAAACGAAAAATTCCGCAAGGGCAATGATGTCACTGTTTCTTTCGCGCAGGGGAGGGATGACGATAGGAAACACGTTAAGCCTGTAGTACAGATCTTCCCGAAAACGCCCCTCTTTGACCATCTGCTGCAGATCGCGATTCGTTGCGGTTATGATTCTTATATTGACTTTTATGGTCTGATTCCCGCCTACACGCTCGATCGTCCTTTCCTGCAGCACCCGAAGGAGTTTTGCCTGGACAGGCAGCGACAACTCTCCGATTTCATCGAGAAAGACAGTCCCTCCGTCGGCCTCCTCGAACCGGCCCTTTCTGGCCCTTTCCGCACCGGTATAAGCGCCTTTCTCATGACCGAACAGCTCACTCTCTATGACGCTTTCAGGCAGTGCGGCACAATTGAAGGTAACGAAGGCCTTATCGGCATCCACGCTGTTGTAATGTATCGCACTGGCGACAAGCTCCTTGCCGACGCCGCTTTCTCCAAGAATCAGTACCGTGGACCTTGTTCTGACGATTTTATTGATCAGGGAATAAACCTCAAGCATAGGCTTCGAATTGCCTATGATATTCGAAGGGTGAAATCTCTCTTTGAGCGCATTCTGAAGGCGCTCGTTTTCCATGCGCAAAAAGTGTTTGTCCTCATTCTCGAGCAGATAGAGCTCAACCGCCTGGGCAATCATGGCGGCAACGATACCGAGCAGTTCAACGTCGAAGGCAAGCAGCTCGTGATCTTCGCAGACCCGTTCGACGCTTATGGCCCCCAATACCTTCTTGCCCCGCAAAATAGGTATGCAGACAAAAGAAAGCTCCCTGTCTTCCTGAGAGAGAAGGCTTTTCGTCCGGTTCAGAAAATTCGGCTCCTTGCCGATTACGGGCACGATTATTTTCCTGCCCGTTTCTACCACTTTTCCCGTAATCCCTTCGCCGATGGAATAGACTCCACGGGTTTCCTCTTCCCTGGAGAGCCCTATGCTGTCATGGATGAAGATTTTCCCGGTTCTGCTGTTCAGCAGGTTGACCATGCCCCTGATAACCCCCATATCCTCTTTCATGATCTTCAGCAGCACCGCAAGCGTATCCGAAAGACTCGAGGATTCGACAACCACCTTGCTTATGCGGAACAGGGAGGACAATATGTTCGCACGACAGATCGAGCAGTCGTTCTGCAGGGATTTTTCACACGCCCTGGTTGCGCAGAAGTGTAGCCGTTTTTTTGCGCTCATGGTTCATTTTCTTTTCGCGTGATACAATTAACAATTCACCCGGCAGAGCTTCGAGGCGTTGCCCCCCTGCAAAAGCCATGTTTCCCAGGAATGACGTCAAGGGTCCCGTAACTGAGCACGAAATGACCGCCCCTTCCCGAAACGGGGCCTGTTCCGCCGGACCGGCAGGAACTGGTTGCATTTGTCAGGGAGATACGTTGCTGAGGCATTCCGACCCGGGCATCACCAAACAGTTCCGAATACATAGACACCTTGATCACACCATGTCATGATAAATACGGATACATAACGATATCCCGGCCGCCCGATCCGCAGCAGAGCCGATGTCCATCGCCTCCCATACGCTCCGCATTGCGCCCTGTTTTTGGACACAGTGAATCGGAGGTTCCATAACAGGAACATCGCATCGCTGTAACGACGGAATATCCGCGTTGAAGCGATGCGATCGCCATTGACGGCGGGCTGCGCCGCACAGTCAATCGTTATGTAATAAAAAACATAACGTGGTACAAAAAAAACATCCTCTTCGAGGGAGTACAGGCGCCTCGTCTTCAGGCGCAGCCGCCGCCGGTTCCGCCGCAGCTGGTTCCGCAGGCGTGTATCGGATTGCTTTTCATAAAAGCGGTCAAATCCTTTCCCGTAAAAAGTCCGAAAACGGCATCCTCGATAATGCCGTCCATAAGCATGACCTCTATGCCCTTCTCCCTGAGCACGCTGATCGGCGAATCACCTGCGGCGCTTACCAGAAGCGCCCTGCAGTCTTTCAGAATACCCGACAGTATCTCCCACCTTTTCCGGCCACCGCCTGGAAGAGGTGCGACTCTTGAATCCAGAAGAACACACCTGTCGCCCTCGGGAGCCATGGCATAAACGAGAAAGCGGTCCGCTTCTCCCAGATGCTGACCGATCCGTACGCCATCCAGACTGCTGACGGCTATACAGGGTCGGGGCCCTTCCTGATTTTCCGGCATCAGTGCTGCGGTTGCCAGTTCCCGCATCATGCCGTCACTGTTGGCTTCTCCGATAATGCCGACCGCATCGGCCCGGCAACGGGCGCAATGCTTCATTTGCGGCAGATATTCGGCTGTCGCATCCTGTATTTCGAGAACCACTTCCGGTAATGGCTCCGGAATGTTTTCGAACACGGTTCCGGGATTACTGTAGTAGGGCATACAGTTGAGAATATCCGCGCCAAGGCCGGCAACTGTTCGTGATACCTCGACAATATGGGCATCGTTTATGCCGGGAATGATGATGGAGTTCACCTTGGCGGTGACACCCGCCTCCTTCAGCTTTTCAAGAGCATGAAGCTGTCTTTTTATAAGGAGTTTAGCGGCATCGACATCCCTGTAGAGTTTCTTTTTATGACGTACCCATGTATAGATCTCCGATCCGATTTCCGGATCGACAGCGTTGATGGTAATGGTGACGTGACTGACCTCCAGCTCGGCAAGCTCATCGATATAAGGCAACAGATCGAGACCGTTGGTTGCAATACAAAGCAGCATTTCGGGATATTTTGCCCTTACCAGCCGCAGCGTTTCCATGGTCTCCGATGGATTGGCGAACGGGTCTCCCGGTCCGGCAATGCCCACCACGGAAATGTTCGGAGACATCGCCATTGCCCGATCCAGATAGTGTATGGCCTGCGCCGGCGTAAGGAGTTTGCTTGTGACGCCCGGACGGTTTTCGTTCATGCAGTCGAACTTCCTGTTGCAGTAATTGCACTGGATATTGCATTTCGGCGCGACAGGGAGGTGGATTCGCCCGAACCTGTGACGCGACTCATCGTTGAAGCAGGGGTGGTTTTCTGTTTTCAGTGGCATGGATTCCTCCCTTCATAAATCAGAATGGTGACAAAATGCTCGAAAGCCTGTTGGATGATGATTCTCCGGAACATTACCCGCATGATGAACATCCCGATCGATGCCCATTGCGGCGAGCATCCGAACGGACGGATATGAGCCATCGGCCATCTTCAAGTGGCGTGGTAGAGAAATTCAGCTTCATGGCGCCAAGTTCACCCGGGAACCATTTCGGAACATGGTCGCAGACAATATCAAGCCTGGTGAAAGGGGTCGATTGCAAAAAGGGAAGCAGGATATCTTTTGAGTTATGACCTGTTCCGCTGCCCTGCACCTGACTGATATCGATCGTGTAGATCCCCGCGCAGCTGCCGCCCAGAAATGCCGGTACCGCCATATCCGAAGCAGATGCCCGGTTTGCCGCAACAGCCGCTGCTGCCGCTTCGGCAGCCTGAGCAGTCAGCTGCATGACGTTGTCAAGCTGGTCCGCAGGATCCCCAGCGACGGACCAGAGCGTAAATCCAAGCTCGATCAGCATCGTACGGGGAAAACCCCGGACATCCCGGAGAAGCATGATACGGCAGTCGCCAAGTTTCGCCGCAAGCGTCTGGATTGCGTCTTTGAGGGAGGCCAGCCCGGGGTGGCCTCCGGGTTCGAAAGCAAAGGCGTCGCCAGCTTTCCATCGATCTCCCGCCAGGGTGTAGATGATCACCGTTCCCGGCTCACCAAAAGGTATGGCATGGCCATTGCCGTCGACTATCGCTGCTATATGCATGGTAACTCCGTTTTCATGTTCACACCAGGGATCCGCTAAAAGCGGATGCATTATGGTAAAGGACCCATCAGAATCCGTGTTTCTTGCCCTTGATCGATTCGATTTCGATGCGGACAACCGCTGTGTTATCGAGGCTTCCCTGCGGGTAGGAAAACTTCCTGTCGGTGAAACGTGCGACGATCATGTCAAGCACTCTCACTTTTTCAGAAATGTCTTCAATGATGCCTGCCTTGCCGAAACCGATCACCGTACGATGGCGCGCCTCGAAATCGCAGGCCATATCGTTCTCGATCACGCCCTGATCCACCGAGACCTCGAAACAGAGCCGGTCGTTCCGGCTGAGAATCTCCATTTTGGTGCCCTTGCTGGATGAATGGAAATAGAGCGCCGCTCCATCATAGGCGTAAAAAACCGGCACGAGAAACGGAACGTTGTTGTCGCTGAAGGCAAGGTTCATCACGGTCGATAAGCCGAGAATGGCGTCGATCTCATCCCGACTGGTGATCTCCCGTTCCTTGCGGCGCATGGCTCCGAAGGGAGGAATGGTACTGTTGCTCATGTTGTACTGTTGTTGTGTGTCCTGTTGCTGCTTCTGTTTATCTTCTCCTGTATCGGCATGGTGCCGGATTCCCGAAAAAATCCGGCACCATGCCGATGTTCACCACATATTGAGAATCCATTCTCTGCTTTTCTTGTACTCCATGTCGGCGAAAAGCGTGTTTGCCATCTGTTCGGCAAGCCATGTCGCACCGGCATATCCGACAACCGGATAACGGTAAAGGCCGGCTCGGTCGTAGGTCGGAAAGCCTACCCGGACCATGGGAATGTTGTGATCGATTGCCACAAACCGGCCTTTCGAATGGCCGAGTATCAGGTCGAGTTCGAGCCCTTCGTTGATGATCCTGTTCTCAAGATCCCAAAGGTCGGCATTCATGACGATTTCCATGTCGTAATCGACGTTTTCCTGCAGCGCCCTGATACGGGGGTCTTCCGCATAGGCGGTGTTGTCGTCGCCGAGAAGAAGCAACTTCGGCTTCATTTCCAGATCGAGGCAAAACTCGGCAAGACCGATGACCAGATCGGGGTTACCGTAAATGGCGACCTTCTTGTCGGCAAGAAACATATGGGTAAGATCCGTAAGCGCATCGATCGCCCTGCCCCGTTCAAGAACAAGAGACTCCGGAACAGGCTTGCCCGTCATCCTGCTAAGATTCTTCAGGAAGGTGTCCGTATTGCGGATGCCGACCGGAGTTGGCCCTATGATGGAAGGAATCCCGAACTCCTTTTCGAGATATTTCGCCGCTTTGGTTCCTTCGTACCGGTTCAGGGCAATCGTTCCATAGGCATTTGCCGTATCTTTCAAATCGGCAATGGTCGTATTCCCATGCGAAACATGGTTGCCGTCCGGCATAAGCGGCGAATCGAAACTCTCGATTTCGAAAAGCACGGTCGCATCGATCTGCATTTCCGAGAGCAGGTGCTTCAGGGCTGTCACGTCACCGGGGTTGACCCAGCCGGTTATAAGATTGATCCTGCCGTTCGGTTCGCCTTTCTCGGCGAAGTACCTGACGAAATCCCTCACCGCCGTATCGTACCCGCTGATCATGCTGCCGACGAAGCTCGGACAGTGGATCGGGATGAGGTGTACCTCGCGGCCGGCATACTTGGTGTCGAGCAGCTCCTCCTGCAGCTTGATGACGACACCATCCACGTCGTCGCCGATCACCTCCGTCGAGCAGGTGGTGATGATCGGAATGACCTTGACGTCGGGATAGCGCATCAGCAGAACGTCGACGGCCTGCTCCACACGGTCGAGCGCACCGAACACGGCGCCATCCTCGTGCACGGATGAAGATGCGATTTCGAAGCTTTCCTTGAAGTGCTGGGAAATCAGCAGCCTGACGAACATGACGCAACCCTGACCGCCGTGCACGATGCCGATGCACTCCTTGATGCCGATGCTGGCAAACTGGGCGCCGGCGGGCTGACAGGTGAAGATCGGGTTGATAACGCCGGTCCGTTCCTTGGTTTTAAGTTCACAGTTCATAAGTAGTCGGTTAAATAATTATCCATATTTTCCATGTTGTTGCGATTCGTCACCCCCTAATAGCGGGGATCGGTGAGTTCTTCGTTGAGAGAGCCGTCTACCAGGACGTAATCCAGACGCTCCCTCAGGGCCAGAAAGAGTTCCCTGATCTCGTCCTTGCTCATCGAAGCCAGCCAGTCGAATCTCTCTCTGTACGAATCGGCAAGGTAGACGGCATCTACCCAGTAACACCGGTCTGCAGGGTCTTCCGTATTGACGGTTTCTCCGCAGAGCAGTTCAGCCGTCATCCTCAGAATGTTCTCGTTCTGGTTCTTTC
>JAAXXP010000070.1 GCA_013334435.1 Chlorobiaceae bacterium
ACGGTTCTGATCCTGTCGAGCGTACGGAGCATGTCGATGGGCAGGGGAGCGCTGAAGGAGAGCGTTTCATGGGTCGTGGGCTGGCTGAAACGCAGTTTTTCGGCATGCAGCGCCTGCCGGGGCATGATTTCGAGCAGATTTTTTACGAAGCTTTCGCTCCGGCTGAAGGCGAGTGTTCTCAAAACCCGTCCTCCGTAAGTTTCATCCCCGAGGATCGGATGACCGATATGCTGCATGTGCGCCCGGATCTGGTGGGTGCGGCCGGTATGCAGGGTGAGCGAGACGGCCGAGAACCAGAGCAGGTTCTCCCCGACAAGGTAGTCGGTAACGGCATGTTTGCCGTCAGCCCCTTCGTAGGGGTAGTTGGCCATCACCTTCCGGTTTTTTTTCGATCTTCCGATGTTGGTCAGGATGGTGCCCGACACGGGATCGGGCACTCCCCAGACAATGGCCTTGTAACTCTTTTCCACCTGCCGCTGCGCGAACTGCCGGGCAAGCCGGTGCAGGGCCGTCGGATTTTTGGCGATAATGATGAGGCCGGAGGTGTCCTTGTCGAGCCTGTGGACGATGCCCGGCCTGAGTTCAGAGGGATCGAGCGTTCCGGCGTCCTTTCCTATGTGGTGCAGGATGGCGTTGGCCAGAGTGCCGGTCCAGTTGCCGAATGCGGGGTGCACCACCATGCCCGGCTCCTTGTTGACGACCATAAGATCGCAGTCCTCGTAAACGATGCTGACCGGAATGTCTTCAGGGGCAAGCTCCGGAGCTGGCGGACGGAGAAAGGTTATCTGGATGGCGTCGCACGACTTGATGCGGTAGTTCGATTTGACCGGTCGGCCGTTTACCAGCACACGCCCCTCCTCGATAGCCTCCTGCACCTTGTTCCGCGTGGCGTTTTCAACCTGCTGGGTAAGGTACTTGTCGATCCTCATGGGTATCTGCACCTTGCTGACCTGGAGCGCAAGTTTTTTAGGCTCGGCCTTCTCCTCTTCCGGCTGGAACGATTCGTTTTTTATGGAGTGATTTTGCATTTTGTGAAACTTGACGGCCTCCGGGGGTTCTGTTCCGGATAAGGTATAATAAAACCAGCAGATTTCTTTCATATGCAGGAACAAAGGGAAAGCGGGCTTTACGATGTCGATGTTGCCGTTATCGGTTCGGGCCCCGGCGGATACGAGGCCGCCCTCAGGGCCGCCCGCAGCGGCATGAAGGTGGTTCTTGTCGAAAAGGCCGCTCCGGGCGGCGTCTGCGTGAACTGGGGCTGCATTCCCACCAAGGCCCTGCTGCGCAGCGCGGATCTGTTCGATGAACTTCCCAAAGCCGAGGTGTACGGCGTGCATGTTGAACATGCTTCATTCGATCTGGCGCAGGCCGTCAAGCGCAGCCGCAATGTGGTGCTGAAGCTCTCCAAAGGCATCGAGTTCATGCTCAGGAAAGCCGGTGTCGAGTACCGGCAGGGCGAAGCCCGCCTCTCCGGAGAGCACGGAATATCGGTCACTCGCCAGGACGCTTCCGCTTCCGCGTTTTCCGCCCGGCATATCATCATCGCCACCGGCGGACGTTCCAGGGAGCTGCCGGGCCTGAAGCCCGACGGAAGGCGCATCATCACCAGCAGGGAAGCGCTCGCCCTGAAGGAGGCGCCCCGTTCGATGCTGGTGCTGGGCGGAGGAGCCATAGGGGTTGAAATGGCCTGGTTTTACGCAAAAGCCGGCACGAAGGTCACCATCGTTGAAATGATGCCCCGTATCCTTCCGCTCGAGGAGACCGAAATTTCGGAAGCCCTCTCCCGTTCGTTCGAAAAGGCGGGCATCGAAATACTCACCGGGGCAAGGCTTCAGGAGGTTGTCTGCGGTGATGAGGGAGTTCAGGGCGTCATCACGAGGGAGGGCGAAGAGCCCCGGCCGGTCAAGGCCGACTGCCTCCTGGTTGCCGTAGGGGTGGCGGGCAATGCCGAAGGGCTGGGACTCGAGGAGGCGGGCGTGGAAATTTCCGGAGGCTTTATCCTCACCGATGCCCAATGCCGGACGAGGGTTCCCCATATTTATGCCATCGGCGACGTCCGGGGAGGCATGCTGCTTGCCCACAAGGCATCTGCCGAAGCGGCAATCGCCGTTGCCTCCATTGCGGGAAAACCGCTTCCCGGTCTCGACGAGACGAAAATTCCGAGATGCGTCTATGCCGAGCCGGCAGTCGCCAGCGTAGGACTTACCGAAGCGCAGGCTGCAGCCGCCGGCTACAGGGTCATCACCGGACGCTCGATGTTTGCCGCCTCGGGCAAAGCCAACGCCTACGGTCATCTCGAAGGGTTGGTGAAGCTGGTATTCGATGCGGGGAATCATCGTCTTCTCGGTGCGCACATTCTCGGCCACGGTGCGGTGGAGCTTGTCGGCGAAATCGCTCTGGCCCGCCATCTTGAAGCGACGGCCGAAGATATGGCGTATGCCGTTCACGCCCATCCCACGCTCTCGGAAACCATCAGGGAGGCTGCCGAACATGCGCTCGGGCAATAGGCCTTCGGGGCCGTTTACGCGGGAATTGCCAGGGAACGACAAAAACCTTTCCGAAGTGCGAGAACTATTTTCGATTGTCTCCTTAAAAGCATAAATTCAGAGTTTATTATTTGAGTTTTAAAAAAAAACAGTAAGCCTTTTCCTCTGAATAAGTTCACCCTTCAGCAGGCGGAGTAACAACCAAAAGATCAATTATGACTCAGACTGAAACAGCTGCAAAAAAGAGTGCCGCAGCCAAGGCAAAAGCAGGTTCGGATGCGCCGGCAACCCAGGAACCGAAGAAAGCGACAAAGCCAGCTGGCAAAAAGAAGTCAGGCCTGGCATTTCCGTTTACGGCCATTGTCGGTCAGGAGGAAATGAAACTCAGTCTGATTCTCAATATTATCGATCCGAGGATTGGTGGCGTGCTGGTCATGGGACACAGGGGTACCGGAAAAAGTACCACCGTCAGGGCTCTTGCCGAAGTGCTTCCCTTTATCGACAGGGTCAAGGACGATATCTACAACCGCACTCCCGAGCAGTACCTTGAAGGCGAGGACGCCAGGAAGGGCCGCAAGGCAATCGATCCGGCATCCATCAAAATCGAAAAAATTCCGGTACCCGTCGTCGATCTTCCGCTCGGAGCCACCGAGGACCGCGTCTGCGGAACCATCGATATCGAACAGGCCCTCACCAGCGGCGTCAAGGCTTTCGAGCCCGGACTGCTTGCCCAGGCGAACCGCGGCTTCCTCTACATCGACGAGGTCAACCTGCTTGACGACCACCTGGTCGACGTGCTGCTCGACGTTGCCGCCAGCGGCAAGAACGTCGTCGAGCGCGAAGGTATCAGCATCCGCCACCCGGCCCGTTTCGTGCTTGTCGGTTCCGGCAACCCCGAAGAGGGCGAGCTCCGTCCCCAGCTGCTTGACCGTTTCGGTCTGCATGCCCGCATCATCACCATTCTCGACGTCGCCAAACGTGTCGATATCGTCAAGCGCCGCCGCGATTACGACGAGGATCCGGACGCTTTCATGAAGAAATACAACCGCGAACAGCTGAAGCTTCAGAAAAAGATCCAGCAGGCCAAGGAACTGCTTCCCCAGGTGAGCATGAACGACAGCGTGCTGACCGATATCGCCAGGCTCTGCATGAATCTCGGCATCGACGGCCACCGCGGCGAGCTTACCATTACCCGCACCGCCCACGCCCATGCAGCTTTCCTCGGCGACAAGGAGGTGACCATGAAGCATGTCAGGGAAATTGCAGGACTCTGTCTCCGGCACCGCCTGCGCAAGGACCCGCTTGAAACTCTCGACGCCGGTGAAAAAATCGAACGTGAACTCGCAAAAGTCCTTGGAGAAGCAGAAGCAGTATAATGATAGCTTTTACCGATATAGTTGGAATGGATCTGGCCAAGCAGGCGCTCATGCTGCTGGCCGTCGATCCTTCACTCGGAGGGGTGGTTATTCCCTCGGCGGTCGGTTCCGGAAAGTCAACGCTTGCCCGTGCATTTTCGGGCATCCTTCCTGAAGGAACTCCATTTGTCGAGCTTCCTCTGAATGTAACCGAAGACCGCCTGATCGGCGGTGTCGATCTCGAAGCCACCCTTGCATCCGGCGTCCGCGTCGTCCAGCACGGGGTGCTTTCCAAAGCCCATGGCGGCGTCCTCTATGTTGATTCGCTCAGCCTGCTCGACAGTTCAGCCGTGTCGCACATCATGGACGCCATGTCGCGGGGCGAAGTGCTCGTCGAACGCGAGGGCCTCAGCGAGGTGCATCCGGCCAACTTCATGCTGGTCGGCACCTACGATCCCAGCGACGGAGAGGTGCGCATGGGGCTGCTCGACCGGATCGGCATCATCGTTCCCTTTACCGCCCAGAACGATTTCCGGGCGCGCAAGAAAATCGTCAATACCGTGCTCGGCAAACGGGATGCGGAGGATACGCAGGATGAGCTGAACATGCTCAAGGGCCTTATCCAGGCCGCAAGGGAGCAGCTTCCGCACGTCTCCATAACCGGCGATCAGGTAAAGGCGCTCATCCAGACCGCACTCAGCCTCGGGGTCGAGGGAAACCGGTCCGACATCTTCACCGTCCGTGCGGCTCTTGCAAGCGCGGCGCTCGCCCAGCGCACCGATGTCGAGGAGGAGGACATGAAGCTCGCCATCAAGATCGTGCTGATTCCCCGCGCCACGCGCATGCCTGAAAGGGAGCCCGATGCCGACGACATGCCGCCGCAGGAGGAACCTCCGCCGCAGGAGGAGCCCGAAGCAGAGGACGAGGAGGCGCCGGCCGACACTCCCGATTCGGATGCGGAATCCGACGAGGAGCAGAAGGATACTCCCGACATGATCGAGGAGCTCATGATGGACGCCATAGAAACCGAGCTGCCCGACAACATTCTCAATATTTCGCTCGCTTCCAAGAAAAAGAGCAAGTCCGGCAGCCGGGGTGAAGCGCTCAACAACCGGCGCGGTCGTTTCGTGCGGGCTCAGCCCGGCGAAATGCGCAGCGGAAAGGTTGCCCTTATTCCGACGCTCATTTCCGCCGCACCGTGGCAGGAGACCCGGAAGCGCGACAAGAAAATGGCAGGCAGGCCGAAAACCGCGCTCATCATCAGCAAGGACGACGTCAAGATCAAGCGGTTCCGCGACAAATCGGGCACGCTTTTCATCTTCATGGTAGACGCCTCCGGCTCCATGGCGCTGAACCGCATGCGGCAGGCCAAGGGCGCCGTGGCGAGCCTGCTGCAGAATGCCTACGTGCATCGCGACCAGGTTTCGCTGATCTCGTTCCGGGGCAAACAGGCACAGGTGCTCCTGCCTCCGTCGCAGAGCGTAGACCGCGCCAAACGCGAGCTGGATGTGCTGCCTACGGGCGGAGGAACTCCTCTCGCCTCCGCGCTCTACCTTGGCTGGGAAACCGCCAAGCAGGCTCGCACCAAAGGCATTTCGCAGATCATGTTCGTACTCATTACCGACGGACGCGGCAATATCGGTCTGCAGTCGGCGTTCGATCCCGAAGCTCCGAAACCCTCCAAGGAGGAACTTGAAAAAGAGATCGAAGCGCTTTCCGGTTCCATATGCGCCGACGGAATCGCGGCAATTGTGGTGGATACCCAGATGAACTACCTTTCGAGGGGCGAGGCTCCCAAACTCGCCCAGAAACTCGGAGGCCGTTACTTCTACCTCCCCAATGCCAAGGCGGAACAGATTGTCGAAGCCGCACTCAGTTTTTAGTTTTTCTTCCGCCTCCTGTGTATCTTGTGTATACAGGAGGCAGAAAGGAATGATTTGCCTTCAAATCACATTAGATGCACAAGTTTCTCCGGAAAAAGCAGATGATTTCGTCTAATGCTCACCTATCAGTTACATCATGTCAACTCGCCGCAAAATCGCCGCTATTGTAGGGCTTGAGCAGTACAATGCCGGTCTCTGGAAAAAAATCAAGGGGCTTCTCCAGAACGAAGCCGAACTTACCCAACTGAGTGATGTCGATCTTGAAAAGCAGACCCCTGAAGCGGCCGAGGCCATTCAGGACGCCGACTGCGTCTTCATGAGCATGATCCAGTTCAAGGAACAGGTCGACTGGTTCAAGCTGCAGCTCGAACAGGGCAAGCCTGACAAAACGGTTTTTGTTTTCGAGTCCATGCCCGAAGCCATGTCGCTTACCAAGGTCGGCAATTATGCCGTCGGCGACGGGAAAGCCGGCATGCCGGACATGGTGAAAAAGGTGGCCAAGATGCTGGTCAAGGGGCGCGACGAGGATGCCCTCTACGGCTACATGAAGCTCATGAAGATCATGCGCACCATTCTGCCGCTCGTGCCCAGCAAGGCGAAGGACTTCAAGAACTGGCTGACGGTCTATTCCTACTGGATGCAGCCCACACCGGAAAATATCGCCAACATGTTCCGGCTGATTCTCCGGGAGTATTACAACGAGCCGGTGACGGTAGGCGCCATAGTGGACGTGCCGAACATGGGGCTCTACCACCCCGACGCTCCGGCCTACTTCAAGGATGTCAAAAGCTTCAAGAGCTGGTCGAAAAAGCGCGGCATCAACTTCGATAAAGGCCAGAAAATAGGCGTTCTCTTTTTCCGCAAGCACCTCATTCAGGAAAAAACCTATATCGACAACACGATCCGTGTGCTCGAAAAACAGGGAATCCATGTTTTTCCCGCTTTCGTGATGGGCGTCGAGGGACACGTGCTGGTCAGGGACTGGCTGCTCAGGGAGAATCTGGACCTGCTTCTGAACATGATGGGATTCGGTCTTGTCGGCGGTCCGGCAGGTTCGACCAAGCCCGGCACCGCGTCCGAGGCCCGTCAGGAGATCATGGCGAAGCTCGATGCGCCCTATATGGTGGCGCAGCCGCTGCTGACCCAGGATTTCGAGTCATGGCAGGATTACGGCGTCTCCCCCATGCAGATTACCTTTACCTACTCCATTCCCGAAATGGACGGAGCGATATGCCCGGTCATTCTGGGAGCGCTCAGGGACGGCAAGATCGAGACCGTTCAGGAACGCCTCGAGCGGCTTGCCCTGCTCGTCAGGCAGTGGCTCCGTCTGCGGGAGGCTTCCAACCGCGACAAGAAACTCGCTTTTGTCGTGTACGACTATCCTCCGGGACTCGGCAAGAAAGCCACGGCAGCCCTGCTCGATGTGCCGAGAACGCTTTTCGTCATTCTGCAGCGCCTGAAAAAGGAAGGGTACAACGTCGGGCAGCTTCCCGAAAGCGCCGACGAGCTGTTCCATGCGCTCGACCGTGCGACCGACTACCAGATACAGCAGCAGCGCCCCGACGCCGTGAAGGTCAATTACGAGAAGTTCAAGGAGCTGACCTCGGCCCGCGAACGGGAACGCATCGAGGAGCGCTGGCAGGGTTTTCCCGGCGAAATCGTGCCGATCGGCACCGAGGAGGTGTTTGTCGGCGGCATAAGATTCGGCAACATCTTTATCGGCGTGCAGCCGCGGATCGGCGTGCAGGGAGACCCCATGCGCCTGCTTTTCGACAAGGCCAACACACCGCACCACCAGTATATCGCATTTTACCGCTGGATCAGCCGCGAGTTTCAGGCGCACGCCCTGGTGCATGTGGGCATGCACGGATCGGTCGAATGGATGCCCGGCCTGCAGTCCGGCCTGACCGGTGACTGCTGGCCCGATGCGCTGCTCGGCGAGGTGCCGCATATCTACATCTATCCGGTCAACAACCCCAGCGAGTCCTCGATTGCAAAACGAAGGGGACTGGCCACCATGGTTTCTCATGTGGTGCCTCCGCTCGCGCGTGCAGGCCTCTACAAGGAGCTTCCCGCTCTCAAGGACCTGCTTACGGATTTCCGTGAACGCAATCTGGCCATCTCGTCCGACGGCAACGACGACAGAACCGGCATGGAGGAGGCGATCATGGAGAAAGCCGAACTGCTCAACCTTACCGACGACTGTCCCCGTCGCGAAGGGGAAGGGTTCGGCGACTACGTCAGCCGGCTCTATATCTACATTTCGGAGCTGGAGAACCGGCTGATTTCCAACTCCCTGCACGTATTCGGCGAGGCCAGCCCGCTGGAATCGCAGATCATCACCATTACCGAAACCCTCAAGAACCGGGGAGATGACGGAAAAACCCTGCCCTATATCCTCATGACCTCTTCAGGCAGGAACGGCCACTACCGGAGCTACGAGGAGCTTACCAGCCGATCCAGAAAGGGCGATGAAGAGGCGATTCGCCTGCGCGAGTGGGTTGAGCAGGCCTGCCGTGATTTCGTGCAGCAGGTGCTGTTCGACCGTAAAAGCGTTTCGTCGTCGTTCGCTTCGATAACCGGCGGAGCCCAGCTTGCTGCCGAGTATGCGCCCCTTGTCGAACGCCTCACCACCGAGGGTTCCCAGCTTCTCCATGCGCTTCGCGACAACACCGGAGAGATGGAGTCGCTCATGAAGGTGCTTCGGGGACGTTATATCCCTTCAGGTCCCGGCGGCGATCTGGTGCGTGACGGCATCAACGTGCTCCCTTCGGGCCGCAACATCCACTCCATCGATCCGTGGAGAATTCCTTCGGAGCTGGCATTCAAGCGCGGTACGCTCATCGCCGACAGCATCGTCAAAAAGCATCTCGAAGAGAACGACGGCAACTATCCTGAAACCATCGCGCAGGTGCTCTGGGGCCTCGATACCATCAAAACCAAAGGCGAGGCTGTAGCTGTTGTCATCAGGCTGCTCGGCGGCGAGCCCTCCTACGACGGTTCAGGCAAGATCAGCCACTACTCTCTGGTGCCGCTTGAACGGCTCGGAAGGCCGCGAATCGACGTGCTCATGCAGCTCAGTCCGATCTTCCGCGATGCGTTCGGCATTCTCATGGACCAGCTCGACCGCCTC
Source organism: Chlorobiaceae bacterium (assembly GCA_013334435.1). Taxonomy (GTDB): domain Bacteria; phylum Bacteroidota; class Chlorobiia; order Chlorobiales; family Chlorobiaceae; genus Chlorobium. The sequence goes on from JAAXXP010000070.1 coordinate 8,858, forward strand.
GTCAAGGAAGCCGCGAAAGCCGACGAGTCCATCGAAATGAACTATGTGAAAAAACATGTCGACGAGGCCCTCGCTACCGGCGTGGAGTTCGACAGCGCTACCGCCAGGCAGTTCACCCAGTCGCCCGGAGCTTACGGCACCTATGTCGATGATATGATCGAAGATTCCGCCTGGGAGTCGGAAAGCGACCTCGACGACCTCTTCATCCGCCGCAACAGCAGCGCTTACGGAGGCGGCCGCAAAGGGGAGAAGGAGACCGAAATTCTCAAAAACCTGCTCGGATCGGTCGATCGGGTGGTGCATCAGGTCGATTCCACGGAGTTCGGCATTTCCGATATCGACCACTACTTCTCATCCTCGGGCTCGCTGCAGCTTGCCGCAAGACGCCGCAACACCCGCACAAGCGACGTGAAGCTGAACTATGTCGAGTCCTTCACCTCGGACATCAAGGTGGACGACGCCGAAAAGTCGCTGCGTGTCGAATACCGCTCCAAGCTGCTCAACCCGAAATGGTTCGAGGGCATGCTCAAGCATGGCCACAGCGGCGCCGGTGAAATCAGCAACAGGGTGACCTACATGCTCGGATGGGATGCCGTGACCAAGAGCGTCGATGACTGGGTGTACAAGAAAACCGCAGAGACCTACGCACTCGATCCCGAGATGCGCGAACGGCTTGCCACGCTCAATCCGCAGGCCATCAAGAACATCGTTGGTCGCATGCTCGAGGCGCATGGCAGGGGAATGTGGAAGGCCGACGAGAGCATGATCGACGAGCTGCAGGAGATCTACGCCGATCTGGAGGA
>JAAXXP010000129.1 GCA_013334435.1 Chlorobiaceae bacterium
AATGTATTCAAGGGAACCATAACCGCTATTGTTAATGGAGCCGTCAATGCCGAAATCGACCTTGCCCTTGCTGACGGCACCTCGATCTGTTCGGTTATCACCATGGGCGCGGTTGAAAAGCTCGGATTGCAGACAGGAATGGAAGCGTATGCCATCATCAAGGCAAACTCCATCATTCTCGGCACGAACCTGCACGAAGCAAAAATCAGCGCCCGGAACCTCATGTGCGGCAAGGTACAGCGCGTCATCGACGGGCCGGTCAGTGCCGAAATCGATATCGAAATCGGCGCAGGAACCATGCTCTCAGCAGTCATCACGCACGAGAGCGCCAGAAAGCTTGGACTGCAGGAAGGTTCGCATGTATGCGCCATTTTCAAGGCATCGAGCGTGCTTGTAGGCATCGCATGAACAACCCCGCGACGAAAGCGGACAGGCGGAGCTTCGCCCGCGCCTGTCCGTCCGCGCCCCCCGGTTTCCGGCAAAAGAACAGTCTTCCAGTCTTCGACACGAAATGCATGCCTGCAACGCATGCATCGACGGCGGGCTGCCCGCAGGAGTACCCGGCAACACATATGACCAGAAAATCCGGACAGGCATAACCTGTTCCGGAAACGAAGATTTCTTCAACTTTTTGCGCTCCACAGCGGTTAAGTCTTTTTGGTGTCTGAACGTAACAGATAAAGCCATGACAGCATCCGGCAGAAAGGTCTGTTTTATGACCGGCGCCTCGGGAAAACTCGGCAGCGAGATAGCGCTTTCCGTTGCCGGCCAGGGCTACACGGTATTTTTCACCTATCATCACTCTGAAGAAAAAGCGGCCGAAACGCTCGAACGGCTGCGCTGGGTGAGCCCGGAATCGGATATGGTGCAGTGCAACATTGCAAAACCGGCGGAAATCGCTGAAGCGTTCGCCCTCTTCAGGGAGTTGTACGACAGACTGGACCTTCTGATCGCCAGTGCTTCGAATTTTTATCCGACCCTGCTGCCGGAGGTGACGGAAACGGAGTGGGACGATCTTGTCGACACCAATCTGAAGGGCACTTTTTTCACCATGCAGGAAGCGGCCGGAATTATGCGAAAACAGTCTTTTGTATCTCGCATCATCACCATGACCGATATTTCGGCCGGACTTGTGTGGAAAAGTTACGCACCCTACACGGTCTCGAAAGCCGGCATCCAGCACCTCACGAAAATCTTTGCCCGTGAGTTCGCCCCGGACATTCTGGTCAACTCGGTAGCCCCCGGAACCATCAGCATCTACCCCGGACGCGAGGATGAACCCGAAGAAAAACTGGTGGAAAAGATTCCGCTCGGCCGACCCGGCGATCCGCTCGACATCGTACGGGCGATACTCTTTCTCATGGAGAGCGAGTATATCACCGGAGAGGTTATCAATGTCGACGGGGGAAGGCTGTTGTTTTAGCATAATGTCGTTATATTCCGTTGTACGAATTCAGATCAACATTCAGATCAACAATAAGCCGAACGTTTATGGAACAGGAAGTCCCGGTTATTATCCACAGCAGCGGTGAAAAAGAGCCGGAAACACCAGGTGCGTCACCGATACCCGAACAGGTCAAAGAGATCGGCAGCACGATTTCAGATGCCGTATCCGCTTTCATGGAAAGCGAACAGTACGAACAACTGAAGCAAACGGCAGCAAAGGCCAAAACATACATCCGTGAAAACCCTGTACCAGCCATGCTTTATACGCTCGGCGCCGGTGCGGTGCTTGGTTTTATCCTGAAACGGAAACGCTGAACCGCACCGTCCATATTTCCCTTATCAACATGAACCGTCAGACTCCGCCGCACAGCCGGACAGAACTGCCGAAGCAGAAACACGCAGGCTTGCCGAAGCTGCTTGACGACACCGTCACCTCGACTTTCGATGATGTGATGGCTATTATCGAAGCGAAAACCGAGCTGGTCAAGATAGATATCACCAGAAAGATCGCCGTTGCAGCAGCCCTGCTCATCCTGGTAGTGGTGCTGCTTATCGGCGTCGCCTATCTGATCACCACCATGGCGCTGCTGCTTGGCGAACTGACCGGTCATCCGTTCACGGGTTACCTCCTGGTAAGCCTGGCATTCCTGTCGTGTTTTTTCTTTTTCATCAAGATCAGGCCGGCCGTGCTGCCGAACCTGATACAGAAAATCCTTCTTTCCTCACATGACTACAAATGAACATCTGGACGGCATTCAGGCCCGTATAGAGGATCTGCAGAATACCATCGCCGAAAAGGAGGAGCAGATCAGACAGCGTGCCCGCCATCTGAAAGAAGACCTGCAGGCGGAACTCTCCCCTCTGGAGGTTATAAAAAAACATCCTCTTGAAGCCGCCGGTACGGTGCTTGCCGTCGGTTTTCTTCTGGGCAGGGCAATCAAACCTTCCGCAAAGCCCTCGAGCATCGAGGCCGCCGATATCCTTTCCGCACCTCCCGTACACCACCCTTCGCCGGCAAAAATCGCCATGGGCACCATCGGAGTGGATATTCTGCGCTCCGCAAAAGATCTCGGATTCACCTACCTGCAACGCTATCTCGACAGGAAAATCCGATAGGCAAACAGCTCCCTGCCGACAGGCGCGAGGAGCCGTTTCCCGAGACCTCCGCCCGGAGATCCCCTCCC
>JAAXXP010000008.1 GCA_013334435.1 Chlorobiaceae bacterium
GCAAGAATCGTTCAGGTCGAAAAACGGGAGAAACGCAGGTTCGATCTTTGCGCAGCGGGGAACGGACGATTGAAATACAAGCAGGGTGAAGCGGTTCTCGATAGGCATGAAGGGTAGCCTGTAAGCAAGATCTCGATGCCGATGCTCTCAGCCTTGCGATTTGGTCCGATATTCTCTATACCTCCGTGTTTATCGAGCGTCCCGGCATGCCAGGGTCGGGAATTCAAGGCGTTGCCATGAACCCCGATTTCAGCGTTGTTCGTCGATACGGCCAGGCGCAGGATTCGGCGTATGCCGGATCAATGCGCCGACTCGATGCCATCGCTTCTTTTCTTTTTCCGCTGCAGATCACTACGGCAGCAGCCGGCTCATCATACCGCCATCTGCAGGTAGTTCCGGGCAGCGATCTCAAGGCCGTTCTTGCCGGCAGCGTGTTCGCCCTTGTTGTTTTTATCCGCCTTGCCCGTTCAGGAACAGGGAAGAGGGCGTGGCTATGGAGCGATTATCTCTTTGTCGCCGCGTTCGGATTCGTCGCCGTTGCGGTGATGTTTCTGTCTGAAGCCGATCATCAGATGCGACTGATGCGTAACGGATGAAAAAGATGTTTGTTGCCGATACCGCGCGACTGCACCTGCAGAGTGCAACTCAATCCATTATCGTGGCTGCCGACCGGACTTCCGGAGTCTGCTTCTTTCAGGGTCAATACGTTATGAACCATAATCGAAAATTGGGAAAAAAAGTCTGCCGCACCCTCATGGCGCTCGCCGTCGCAGGATTTGCCGGCGAGGCGCAGGCTGCGACGGAGTCGCCGGTGCTTGACAAGATCGTTGTAAGCGCAACCAAGACGCCGCATACGCTCGGCGACGTGCCGGTTGATGCGGAGGTCATCACGAGGGAAGAGCTGCTGAAAAGAAACGTTCAGTCCGCCCAGGATGCGCTGGATCAGACAACAGGCCTGCTTGTCGGGAAAACCTCAAGCGGGTGGGGCTCCAAGGGAACGGTCAGGGTTTACGGGCTCAGCGCGAAATATACCCTTGTGCTGGTGGACGGCCAGAGGCTGCTGGGCGGCCATCAGAATGCGATCGACCTGCAGCAGATATCCATCGACATGATCGAGCGTATCGAAATCCTCAAAGGCCCCGCATCGGCGCTTTATGGCAGCGATGCCGTTGGCGGGGTGGTCAATATCATTACCCGGAAAGGGGCGGATAAACCCGAGTTTTCAGGATCGCTGGCCATGGGTTCTCGGGGAACGGCGGTGGGCTCCCTGTCCGGCGGCGCCGGTTCCGAAAATATCAGGACAAGGTTCAGCTATACCTACCGTGAGTCGGACGGCGTCGACGAGGAGCTGGACAGCTACAGCGAACATATACTGCAGGGAACGGTATCGCTGAAACTGGCCGAAAAGGCCGAGTTCACCCTCAAGCCCTACTATTCGTTTCAGGATATGCCCGATCAGGATACAAAACAGGAGCGATACGGCATCAACGCGATGCTGGACTGGGCGCCTGACGACCTCTCATCGGTCAAGCTTCGCGGGTCGTTTTTCGATTTCAGTTACAAGACCGACACGGATGATACCGTGCTGGACAACTACGAATTCGAACTGCTCTATTCGCGAATGCTGTTCGAGAGCCACCTCATGACCGCGGGATACGAGTTCTGGAACGAAAGGCGCGACTATTATGCCTCTGCCGGTACGAACAGCAAGATAGACCAGACCCTCAACAGCTTCTATCTGCAGGACGAGATCGATCTGTCTCCTGTAGTTCTGGTGCTCGGAGCTCGTCTCGATTCCCATGAACGGTGGGGAGAGGAGATCAATCCGAAAGCAAGCGTGATGTTCAAGGCTACCGATGACCTCAAATTCCGGGCTTCGGTCGGCCGGGCATTCAAGGCGCCGTCGCTGTTGAGCCTCTATGACGAATGGATGATGGGGAGCATTACGGTGCATCCGAACCCCGATCTGAAACCCGAAAAATCTCTCGGTTACCAGTTGGGGGTCGAATACGCATTCAGTCCCGATATCGTCGCCAAGGCGAGCTGGTTCAGGAACGACCTTGAAGATATGATCAAAAGTACGGTAACGAGGGTTTCCGGAAGGATGCACATGTATTATGAGAACGTAGACCAGGCGATGACCCAGGGGGTAGAGCTGAATCTCGATGCACGGATCAGCGACTGCGTGTCGGCCAAGGTCGGCTATACCTGGCTCGATACGGAAGACAAACTTACCGGAAAGGAGCTGACCTACGAACCGGAAAGCAAATTCGTTTCCGGCCTGAATTTCACGTTCTGTCCCGCTTCCCTGACGCTCGGTCTTGAAGCTTCCTATACGGGAGCGCGGTTTACCGATGCGGCCAATACGGAAAAACTGGACGGTTTCTGGGTATGCAACGCAACGCTGACAAAAAAGTTTACCGAGCAGACCGAGGCGTTTATCAGGATCGACAACCTATTCGGAGAAGAGAACATCACCGACGAATATGATATTGACGGGACCGAATTTCTCGCTGGGTTGAGGGTGAAGATCTGACAGGTGCTTCCTCCCGGATTCGTAAGCCCTGACGTGCTTTTGCGCTTCGTCAGGGCTTTTTTTTTGATAGCGCTACGGCAGGCGGGTTCCTGCCCGGATGGCCGCCGCCTGTTTTTGGGCCGTGCTCACGATCCATGCTTCGAGTTCCGTATCAGGCAGGATCGCGTCAGGCTTGTAACGCACGCGCCGCCTGTTGTCGGGAACTGAAGCGACCCCGCCACCGATGATATCGATCTGGAACTTTTCGCTGAACGAGACGAGCAGCGGAATCACGATAGCCCGCTGATGTCTTTTCAGGGTGCGGGTTATGGCCGAAGTCGTGCTGTCGGGGCTGTAGTGCGCGATATGGCCGCACCATGCAGTGGTATGCCCGGCGAATCCGGCATCACGGCAGACCTGAAGGCCCGTTGTGGCAAACAGCTCCGTCCATATATCGGGAAATTCGCTCGATCCGTAGCCGACAAGCACCAGAGCCTCTTCGTCCGGATTGGTGGAGAGGGCTTTTGCCCGTCGGAGTACGTTCTGACGAAGCAGGCTGGAAAAACCGAGCGGACCGGCCAGGTACGTCCGTGCTTTCGGGACGTAGCGTTCAATGCCTTCAAGCCGCATCTGTTCGAGTGTAGCGGGATTCTCCTTTTTCCCTATGATGGTCGGGATATCGTCGAACACATGAGTGCCTGCGGTGAGGAAGACCGGTATGACGATGATGTCGGTATAGCCATTCCTGTCAAGTTCTCTGAGCGATTTCGCTATGGATGGTTCCGCGTGCTCCATGAAGGCGGTCGCAAGCGTGTCGATACCTTTGAGGGCGAGGATGCGGAAAGATACCCGTTGTTCCAGCTCGAGCAGCTGCTTTTTCCACTCCCCGGAGCGCGATCCGTGGTTGACGAGCAGAAGTGCGGTTTTTTTTGTTTTCGAATCGCCATGTTCCGTGCCCGCAGGTGGATTTTTGCCGTCTGTGCAGGCAACCAGGAGGAGCAGGGTCAGGAACTGTATGCATCGGGAGAAGCTGAAATTGCAGGGCATTGCGTTCATGGTGTTGTGAAAAAAACTGCCGGGCTTTTTTATTTGTATGCCCGGCAGGATGGGTGGATGGAGCCAAGCCAAAAGGAAAGCGGAAGCATCCTCAGAATTGCTGCGCAATGACGGCGATGAGGGGAGGCATGGCCCCGGCGGCAAGCAGCCATTTGCCTCTGCCCTTCAGGCCATTGTTTCCCCGCAGCATGAACATGCCCGTTACGGTAATGGCTATCAGCATGAGGGCGAAGAGGTCCGATGCCCATTTCCACCATTCGACGCTGTTGCGATGCAGCACATTGACCTGATAGAAAAGCGGTCGCCGCGATACCTTCTCGTAGGTCCCCAAGCCGTTCGTCAGGTCTATCTGCATGGTGGCATTCCTGTAGTAGATTTTTATCTGACTGTCCGAAGGGAAGTCGTACAGCCGGTACCCTTTTTCTCCGGCCAGAAAGCCGAAGGCTTCGACCCGATCCGGGGTTATCTCGTTTTTACCGTACTTCCGATCGAGTTCGATCCGTTTTTTTTCGATGATGAAATCCGGATTCCAGTCGTCCAGATGGTTCAGCGCAAGTCCTGAAAGGCTGTACGCTATGATCAGCGCGGCAAAGAAATATCCCAGATCGCGGTGCAGGATGTTGTTGATCTTTCGCGCCTTGTCAAATTTTTTCATTGGTACCTCTGCCGCTTATTTGCCTGTTGATGATGTGATTGCCGCAGCGGCTGTTTTTACCGAGCTTACGACCCATGCTTCAATCGAGGGGTCCGGCAGGAGCGCGTCGGGTTTGTAAAGAATCCTGTTCTTCCCGGCTGCGGCTTTTTCGAGTCCCGAGCCGATAATCCGTACCTGGAAGTTTTCATCGCGTGCTACGAGTACCGGAATGACGAGGGCATACGGTTTCGTTTTCAGTATCCGCTTTACGGCGGCAGCCGTCGAGTCCGGGCGGTATCGTACGATGTGGCCGCACCATCCGTAAGTACAGGTATCGATGCCGGTCTCCTTTTTTACCGACGCTCCCACCTTGTCGAACAGGGCGCTCCACTCCTTTTCATAGGCTTCGTCGCCGTATCCGATAAGGACGAGCCCCTCTTCCGAAGGGTTTTTCGACAGAGCTTTGACTCGTCTGACGACGTTCTGCTGCAGGGCGCTGCCGAAATCGAGCAGCGGTGTCATATGTATTGCCGCCTCGGGTTTGTATCGTTCGATTTTTTCGAGTTTCAGTGTTTCCATGGAGCGGGGGTCTTCCTTCTGACCCATGATGGTGGGCAGGTCATCGAAGGAGTGGGGACTGACGGTCAGGAACAGAGGGACGACAATGATATCCGAATATCCTTCCCGGTCGAACTCTTTCAGGCGCGTCGCGATCGATGGTTCGCTGTATTCCATGAAAGCGGTCTTGATTCCGGAAATTTCTCCGTCGGCCGCGATCTTCGCCGTGACGGACCTTTCGAGATCGAAAAGGGCCTCGCGCCAGGTTTTTGACGGGGAACCGTGACTGACCAGGAGCACGCCGGTTTTTTTCGATGCATTTGCCGCAGCGGCCGGCTGGCTTTTCCTGTCAGAAGAGCAGGCAGCAAGTGTTATGGCAAGAAGAAGAATGGAGAGCGGGATGCGCACAAGTGAAGAGAGGGGTATCATGTTTGCGTTACGCTGCATGACAGGGGTTTTCGGCTGTTTCATCTCTTTTTTGTTTTCGTCTATTGATAATTCGACAATATAAAAATAAAATCATTTTATCGGCAATGGGCCTGCGGTTTACGAACATCATCGGTGAGGTTTTTTTATTTTGATTTTGTCTAAATTAATATTAGATTGCTTGCAGACAGTTGAAAAAGGTTGTGTTGTTCTCCTGTTTTGTTCTCCGTTTCAGGTTGTGCTGTTCTTTCAGAAAGCCCCCGCGTGCCACGGGGGCTTTTTTTTTGTCCGGAATGAAGCCCGGTCAGCCAGACTGCTGATTTGCTGAACGCCGGAAAGGATTCCGGAGCGGGAAACAGAGTTGCTGACAGTCCGGCAGATTCTGATCCGCAGTCGTGAGGCAGCAGCGCTCCAGGGCTCGGGGACGGTGTTTTTCTGAAATGACCGGGATGAAAACGTGGAGTAGGGGGGCACAGCCGCATAAAAAAACCGGAAAGGGATTTTCCGGTTTTTTTATGCGGCTGTTATGTATTGCGAAGCCAGTACGCGTGCTTTTTCGTACCGCTGCTTTCTTTTTATGGAGGGTTCGGGATCACCGAATATTCTCCAGCCGCAGCTTCCGCTGCAGGGATCGGCGCTGATGCCCATGAAGCCCCATACATCCTTGAGCGGATAGCCGAGAGCGATGCCTATTTCATGAGGAATGGAGCCCGATGCGTGCCAGCGTTCCGCCACTTCAGCAAGAAATAAGGCGCTGTCGAGTCCGAACGGGTATTTCAGGACGCAATGCAGAATCTTTTTCGATGCTGCCGCAATACGCCGGTCTACGGCCGCGGTCCGGAAAAGTATGATTTTCAGCGAGTGTCCGTTATCGTAAAGCAGGCGATGGTCAAGATTCCAGGAACGGCAGAATGACCCGGTGATCTCCATGCAGGCCCGGGCGTTCAATCCGAACATGTCTTTTTTCATGATGATCAGTTCACCGGGTTTTTTTGCGAACAGGACGCCCGCCGCATGGACGAATATCCATTTTTCCAGCAAGGAGTGCTCCTCAGGGGTATGGCCGAGCTTCTGTTTCCAGCGCTCCAGATTCTGCTGATCTGCTTTTGAAAAACAGTGCGTCATGGTTTGCGGATTGTTTTGGTCAAGGCGCGCCTTGTCCGGAGCGCACAGTTTTTTTCTCTGTCGATCTCCGTCTCGGCATGGCCGTTGCCGTTCACGGTATCGATCAGTGAGGCCATCGAAACCGAGAGCGGAATGATGCTCTGCTTTACGGCAATCCGGATAGGTCCGTTGAAGGGAGCCTTGTCGATTATCCGGCAGGGCGTTCCGGGAACCAGCCCCATATCGCTGATATATTTCAGGAGTTCCGGATCGGTTGTCTGCAATGCGGCTATGGTTACGGTTTTGCCTGGCGCCGTTTCGGAGAGCGATGAAAGGGCTCTCTGTTTTATTCTTCCTTCGCGACCCGGAATGGCGTGGCCGTGAGGGTCGTGTTCCGGAAAGCCGAGCATCCTGTCCAGCGCGTCGGCCAGCCTTTCCGATATGACATGCTCAAGTCTGCACGCCTCGTCATGAAGCTCATGTATTCCGTAACCGGCGATCTGGAAGAGGAACGATTCGATCAGCCGTCTTTTCCGGAGAATTTTCCCCGCCGTGATTTTTCCTTTGTCGCTCAGGGTTACCTGTTCCCGCCACTCATGAACCAGAAACCCTTCACTGGTCAGATGTTTTACCTTTTCTGAAACCGTCGACACGCTGTGTCCCATTGCAGCGGCGATTTCGCTGATCGAAGCATGGGTATGTTTTTCGGTTAGACGGAATATCGTCTGTATGTACATTTCACTGGATTCGCTCGGCATACGGCTTCCGTTACTCGATGTGCTGGTTTCTTTACCGGTTTCTCTTTTCTGTATCAGTAATGTACCATATGTATTTATTTAGACAAAATATAAATTCAATACATTGCGATTTTTCCTGTTTTTTGTTTCAAAGGATTCTGTAATGGATCGGAACGTCGATGCTGAGGGGTTCGAGACCGTATTCGGCAGGAGGCGGGAAGGGCTGGGCTCTCCTGACTGCTTCAATCGCGGCCTTGTCGAGAAGGGTGTATCCTGATGATCTTACCAGACTCGAAGTCCTGACTTCGCCTTCGGGGCCGATGGTAATCCTTACAACGGCGCCGCCTTCCTGACGCATGTCGCGTGCAAACGGAGGGTAGTGTTTTTTTTCCTGGATGCGGCTTCGTACAATCGAGAGATATCTTCCTGACTGCGGGGCAGGAGTTGCCTGCGGCGGCCCGGAAGAGGCTGTGGCCGCCGCAGACTCCTGCCGGGTGACCGGAGGAGAGTCATCCGAAGAAGGAGGCGCAGGTTTTTCAGAAATGCCGACCCGTCCGTCGGGACTGTATTTCTTTTTCTTTTTTGCCGGAGCCGTTTCCGTCCGGCACTCCCGGGTTTCGTTTTTTTTGGCGGATTCCGGTTTTATATCGGTCTTTCCGGTTTCCGCCGTCAGGGCGGTGAAGGTGATATGCGTCGTTACCGGTTCGGGTTCTTGATCCCTCCTTGCAGCCAGGGGCAGGAGCAGGACCGAATGAAAAAGAATCGAAACCGCAAATACTTTCCGCTGCAGTTTTCCGGGTTTCATGGCCGCTCTTTTTTTTCGGTGACGACGGAGACTCCTGTTGCGCCAGCCTGTCTGGTCCGGTCCATGACATCGATGACCAGTCCGAAGTTCACGGTCTTGTCGGCCAGCAGGCAGACCGTCCTGTCGGATCGGCCATCCAGCATCTTTTTTATGTCGAAACCAAGCTGAACGGCGCTCACAGGCCTGTTGTTCAGAAAGGTCAGTCCATCCCTGTTTATGCTGACGGTTATGTCGGGTTCTTCCTTCACGATGGCCGATGCCGATGCGGGAAGATCGACCGGAAGCACCGGTTTGGCGTAAATCGAGGTCAGGAGAAAAAAAATCAGCAACTGAAAGACGATATCGATCATCGGGGTCAGATCGAAGTGTTTTTTCTCGGGAAGATGTTCTCCAAAATCTATCATCTCGTTTCTCCGAGGTGTTTTATGGCTTCCGTACCATAGTATTTCATTTGCCAGGCGAACGATTGAACCTTGTTTTCAAGAAGATGATGCGCAACCATGGCGGGTATGGCTATGGCCATGCCGGCTACGGTCGTAATGAGTGCTTCCCATATCCCACCGGCAAGCATCGACGGGTCAATGGCGCTTTTTGCCGACGAAACCTCCTGAAAAGCCTCGACGAGGCCAAGAACGGTTCCGAGGAGCCCGAGCAGAGGCGCTATTCTGCCGATGAGTTCGAGGATGTGAAGATTCTGGTTGAGGCGCTTGAGTTCTCTGGAGCCTCGAAGCGAGATAACCTCCTCGAGCTGATCCTTCGACTGTCCGGCATGGCGGAGGCCCTCCTCGAGAATTCCGGCCACCGGTCCGGGAGATGATTCGGCAACTGCAAGTGCGCCGGCCGTATCCCCTTTTTCAAGAAGGTCGTGAATCTTTGCCGGATTTTCCGGCTTCTTTCCGGCAAGGAAAAAACTGATGGTTCGTTCGAGAGCGTAGGCGAAAGCTGCTATTGAGCAGAAGAGAAGGGGGTACATTACCGGGCCGCCCTTGAAAAAAAGATCAATCATAAATAAAAGGATGGATGGGAACGTGTGTTGATTTCACTCCATGAGGCATCATGAATTTAAGAATATTATTAAATAGACAAAATAAAAATAAGATACCGTTCATTTTTTTCTGCAAGTCTGTCTTGCATTTATCGTCATGTTAAGGCAGCTTCATCACTGGTTGCCGCCGCAGGCTTGCCGGATCTTTTTTCGCGGTGAATCGTCAGGTGCGGAGCAGAAAAGGGTATAAACCGGATAACCTATGGAGACTTCGACGTTTCTCTGGATCGTATCACTCGTATTGGTCGTAACGGGTTATGCCGGGCTTGTGATCCCGGCAATGCCGGGTATCGTATTTATTTTTGCCGGATTTCTGACGGCGGCATGGGCCGAGAACTTCGTGTATGTCGGATGGGGAACCATCAGCGTTCTCGGTTTGCTCGCGGGGCTTGCCTTCCTGCTTGATGCGGTGGCCGGGCTTGTGGGGGCAAAGCGTTTCGGAGCCGGGCGCTCCGGTCTTGCCGGGGCGGCGGCAGGCACCTTTGCCGGTATGTTTTTTGGAATTCCCGGGCTTCTTGCCGGCCCGTTTCTCGGAGCCGTGGCTGGAGAGCTTCTGGCCCGCAGAAACCTTCGTTCGGCCGGTCTGGCAGGAGTGGGCGCCTGGCTCGGTCTTGCCGCAGGAGGGGTCGTAAAAATCGCCATTGCCTTTGCTATGGCCGGCGTGTTTGTTTTTGTTCGTTTTTTGTAAGTTTCCGGTAATGCGACGGGAGCTGTACGTGTCGATTCACGGGTTATTAATAAAGCTAAACAGGATACCGAAATGGAAGAGAAGAGCGCACAGGAAGCAGAGAGGGTTGTTGTCACCGATATCCGCATGCCGTTCTGGTCGATGGTTGTGTTCATGATAAAATGGGTATTTGCGAGCATTCCGGCAATGATTATCCTGTCGGTGATCATGAGTATCCTCATGCTTGTCGTCGCGGCCATGACCGGATCGATGTGGTGGCACATGCACAGCATGTTCGAACAGGGCGCTCCTTCGTTCTGAAACCTTTCCTTTTTAATGGAACACCACCCATGAGGAGTGCATGCATATGAGCCTTGCTCTCGGCACCCGCCACGGCTGCGTGATGCAGTCGGAGATCAGGACCATGTCCATAGCCTGCGCGAAAGCCGGAGGCATCAATCTTTCGCAGGGAGTCTGCGATACTCCGGTTCCTCGGGAGGTGTCCGGCAGTGTGGCCAGGGCTGTAGCCGAAGGATGCAATACCTACACGCACTATGCCGGTCTGAAAGCCCTGCGCGAAGCCATTGCCCTTAAACAGAAGCGTTTTTCCGGTCAGGATGTCGATCCCGAGAGCGAGGTCATTGTCAGTGCGGGGGCAACAGGGGCCATGTACTGCGCTTTTCAGGCGCTGCTCAGCCCTGGGGACGAAGTGATCGTGTTCGAGCCGTTTTACGGCTATCATGTCAGTACGCTTGTCGCCGCCGAGGCGGTGCCGGTATCCGTGCCGCTTGCCTTGCCGGGATGGAGCTTCACTGCGCACGATCTCGAACGCGCCGTTACCTCCAGAACACGGGGCATTATCGTCAACACCCCGGCAAACCCTTCAGGCAAGGTATTCAGCCGTGAGGATCTCGAGGTGATTGCCGCTTTTGCCGAACGGTACGATCTGTTTGTGTTTACCGACGAGATTTACGAACATTTCCTCTATGACGGGCATCGTCACACTTCGTTCGCATCCCTGCCGGGAATGAAAGCCCGTACGATAACGGTTTCCGGTTTCTCGAAAACCTTCAGTATTACCGGCTGGAGGCTGGGTTATGCGATCTGTGACGCCCGCTGGGCCAGTGCAATCGGCTATTTCAACGATCTTGTCTATGTCTGCGCCCCTTCGCCCCTCCAGGCTGCGGTCGCTGAAGGCATGCGGCTGCTCGATGACAGCTACTACCGCGCGCTCTCCCGGGAATACGTGAAGAAACGGGATCGCTTCTGTGATGCCCTCCGCCAGGCAGGGCTCTCTCCCCATGTGCCGGAGGGTGCATATTACGTTCTTGCCGATACAGGAGATCTGCCGGGGCGGAGCGCTACGCGGAAAGCCATGTACATTCTTGAAAAAACCGGGCTTGCCAGTGTCCCCGGCAGCGCTTTTTTCAGCGAGGGGCGGGGTGATGATCTGGTGCGTTTCTGCTTTGCCAAGGAGGATGCGGTTCTCGATGAGGCCTGCCGACGCCTTGCGCTTCTCCGGAAGGAGTCCTGAGGCATTTTTTTGTGCTCCGGGGGAACACCCTGAGGGTTTTCCATTGTTAGCAATCGGTAGGAGTGTTCGTATCATGCCTCATCAACCGGTTAATGATAAGGAGCGACCTCGGATGCGTCATGCGGTCTCTTTTTTTGTCGTCCTGCTTCTGGGTGCCGCTCTGGGCGGATGCATCAGGGTTTCCACCCATGTTGCGGTCCGTCCGGACGGCGGAGGTCGTGTGACCGAACGGGTGCTGATGAACATGGCTTATATGAAGACCATGATGGCCGGTTCGGGAGATGTGCAGGGCAAAATGGAGAAAACCTCGTCTCCCGACCGGAAGACGCTTGAGAGAAATGCCTCCGCGATGGGTGAAGGTGTACGTGTCGAGAGTTTCCGCCACTACCGTGAGGGTGATTTTGAAGGCTATGAGGCGGTTTATTCGTTCAGCGACATCAATCGACTGAGGGTTTCAGGCCGTCCCGACGAGGGCGTCGAGCGTGATGCTCCTGCAAAAGGGGGGACTTCATCCAGAGAGCCGATTCTTTTCCGCTTCAGCAAAGGTACGCCCTCAAAGCTTGTGATTGTGATGCCGGAGGAGGAGAGCCTCCTGAAGCCGGCGGCAAAGAGCGACCCACCGTCTGCGCCCCCGACTCCCGAACAGCAGAAGCTTTCGCTTGCCATTATCAGGGAGGTTTTCAAGGGTACCCGCATGACGCTTTCCGTCGGAGTTGAGGGACGCCTGGTGAGCACCAGCGCGGTTTGCCGGGAGGGATCGCGCATTATCCTTGCCGAGGTGGATTTCGACCGGCTGCTCGGTGATGAAAATCAGGCCCCGGCGCTTCTGAATCTGACCGGTTACGGTTCGTCGCCCGATTCCGTTCGGGATATGCTGAACCGTGTTCCTGGAGTGCGTGGCGAAACCGGACGCGAGGTCACAGTTCTGTTCAACTGAGGGCAGCCTTGGGGAAAATCAACGTATCAGGGGAGGGCAGTCGCTATGAACGTTTCCGATGATGTAGACGTACAGTGCCCGTATTGCGGATCGGTTTTCACGGTTGCCGTCGAATCGTACGACTTCCGGCAGGAGTTCGTGGAGGATTGTGCTGTCTGCTGCCGTCCGCTTACGATCGTGATGACCTTCGATGAAGAGGGTACGGCTCACGCCGAAGTCCATGGCGAGGATGAATAAAAAAAAAGCCGAAACCGAAGCTGTAAGCCGAATTCTGTGAATCGCCTTCCGCAGAAGGTGAAACTGCAGCCATTTATCTGATGCGGCTTACCCGAAAACTCTCCCGGTAAAGGGAATTGAACGGGCCGCTCTTTTTCCCCCGGAGGGGAAAAGTTTTCCTATTTAGCCTTGCTTCGGGGAGGTTTGCCAGGCATATCCCGTTGCCGGAACATCCGGTGGTCTCTTACACCGCCGTTTCACCCTTACTCCGGTTTCCCGGAGCGGTCTGTTTTCTGTTGCACTGTCTGTGAAAGCGGGTTTTCCCCGCTCTCCCCGGGCTTGAATCGCGGATGCTCCGGTTTACACCGGCAGCTCCTGAACTCTCGACCGGCACCCTGCCCTGTGAAGTTCGGACTTTCCTCTGCGTAACCTGAAAGTTATGCAGCGACTGCACGCTTGCGGTTTCAGCAAGTAAAAAGAACTGAAGAGAGACGGAAAAAATTCAATCGGCCGCTTCATCGAACAGCCTTTCGTGAACGACAATCCTTCCGCACGATTCACACAGGTAAAATCCGCCCTGCACAATCATGGTGTGCCGGTTGGTGGGAACCCTGGTGTTGCATCCGGAACAGGCGTTTCGATTCAGTTTTACAACAGCGTTCTGCAGCACGCCGCTTCTGAGATGATCGTATTTGTCGAGAAGGCGTTTGGCTTCACTCATGATGAGCTCGCGCTGCTCGCTGATTTTTTTGTTCAGCGCATCGACTTCGTCGGCGGTTTCAATGACAATGCCCTGCAGTTCCTCTTTTTTCTGTCCGACCTGCCGGCTGAGATCTTCGAGCTGCTGCATAAGCACATCGTCGGGCATCATCTCTTCTGTTATCTCGTCATAACGGTTTTCATCGATGAGCTGGCGTCCTTTCTGCTGGGTTTCCAGGGTTCGCTGCTCAGCATGAGCGATGTCCTGAAGCTGTATTTCCGCCTGGGAGATCTCTTTTTCTTCGTACTCTATCTGTTTGGAAAGCGCGTCATACTCCTTGTTGTTGCGGGCAAGGGTCTGCTTTTCCTTGAAGGTTCTGATTTTCTCCCGGCACTCGTTGATGGTTTCATTCAGTTTTTGCCGGAGTTTCAGGTGATCGTCAGCAATTTTTTTGCGGGCCTCTATCTGACGTTTGGTGAATGCCAGGTCTTCGTCAAGGGCAGTGATCTCTTCCGGTAAACCTTTCTGAAGGCTGATAATGTTCTCGATCTGGTTGTCAAGGTGCTGAAGCCTGACAAGAAGGTTGATTTTTGTATGATCCACTATTGCCTTTGTTTTGGATTATTGAAGCATAAAAAAAGCACCTTCTCTGGAAAAGGTGCATACCTTGATTTAGCTATGTGTAAACAGTCCGGATTCGTATCCTTCGCTGCGATTATTACCTGCTGTCGTCTGCATCTTGCCGTGGAAGCTTTTTAGTGCCCGAAAGGAGATTCGAACTCCTACACCTTGCGGCGCTCGTCCCTGAAACGAGTGCGTCTACCAGTTCCGCCATTCGGGCTTCGCAGAATTAAAACCAGACCAGATTACAATAAACCTTTTTTCGATGTATTGTCAAAAAACAAAGTTACTTAATCTCTTTATGCACCGTGTGGCGCTGCATGTTCGGATTGTACTTTTTCAGCAGCAGCCTTTCGGTGGTGTTCTTCTTGTTTTTTGTCGTTGTGTAGCGCGAAACGGTTTTGCCTTCTTTTTTCGCTTCGGTGCACTCGATTGTTACAACAATCCTGTTTTCTTTTCCTTTTGCCATCAGAAACCTCAGTAATATATATTTAGTTAAGAGGCATGAATATAAGGCTTCAGTAAGGATTTTGCAAGTTCAGGTTTTTTGTTTCTCTTCTTCCGGGAGAAACGCTATACTATAAACCTTTCCATATACGATAACCATACCAGTTGAAGCTTTGAGCGAACGTACTGTTTTTCAATACCGGGACGATGTCCTCTCCTGTGAGGCGGTCCGCCTCGACGAACTTGCCTCAACCTACGGGACACCGCTTTTCGTCACCTCGAAGAGAAGTCTTGTGGAAAGCTGCCGGGAGTTCGAATCTGCTTTTTCCTCTCTCGATCATTTTACCTGTTATTCGGTAAAAGCAAATTTCAATCTCACCGTCATAAGCACCTTTGCCCGGATGGGATACGGCTGCGACGTCAATTCCGGAGGTGAACTGTTCCGCGCTCTCAAGGCGGGCGTTTCTGCCGAAAAGATCATTTTTGCCGGAGTTGGAAAGCGGGCCGACGAGATAGCCTATGCGCTCGATGCCGGCGTGCTTATGCTGAAGGTCGAGTCGCTGGCAGAACTCGAAGCTATCGACCGTATAGCCGGAGAGAAGGGGATGAAGGCGCCTGTTGCCCTGAGAATCAATCCCAACGTTACCGCCGAGACGCATCCCTATATCACCACCGGCGACAGCAAGGAGAAGTTCGGCATCGATGAGGCCGGTCTTGAAGATGCTTTTTCGCTGCTGCACCGTCTGAAGCATGTCCGCCTTGTCGCGCTCGACATGCATATCGGTTCCCAGATTTTCGATCCTGAATACTATGTTGCGGCGACAACCGTGCTGCTCGATATTTTCGAAACGGCTAAGTCCATGGGCTTTGCCATCGAATTTCTCGATATTGGCGGTGGTTTTCCTGTTACCTACGACGCCCGCAAGCCGGCAACCCCGATTTCGCATTTTGCTGATAAACTTGTTCCCCTGCTCGCTCCGACCGGTGTGAAGGTTATTTTCGAGCCGGGCCGGTTTCTTGTGGCCAATGCTTCGGTGCTGCTTACCAGGATTCTCTACAAAAAGCGCAACCACACCGGAAAGCGGTTTTTCATTGTCGATGCCGGTATGACGGAGCTCATTCGTCCGGCGCTCTACCAGTCGCACCATGAAGTGCTTGCCGTTACCCGGCATGAGAGCTCCGTTGAGGCGGATGTTGTCGGTCCTATCTGCGAGTCGAGCGATTTTTTTGCCCGCCAGCGCACCATCGATGATG
Organism: Chlorobiaceae bacterium; assembly: GCA_013334435.1. Classification (GTDB taxonomy): domain Bacteria; phylum Bacteroidota; class Chlorobiia; order Chlorobiales; family Chlorobiaceae; genus Chlorobium. The sequence goes on from JAAXXP010000008.1 coordinate 15,257, forward strand.
CGGGGGAAGGGGAGTTGCTTGCCGTGATGTCCTCCGGCGCCTATGCTGCGGTGATGGGCAGCAACTACAACGGGCGTCTGCGTCCTGCCGAGGTTATGGTGGATGGAGATGATGTGCAGGTGATCCGCCGGCGTGAAACGTTAGAGCAGCTTATCGCAAACGAGGTGTTCTGAGTACGCGGCGATGGCGCTTCGTCTGCCATGCCTGAATATAGATCCTGTCGGTGAGGTCAGCTCCGGCTGATATTTTTGAATATCTTCATTGTCGCATCGGCAAGGTTCAGGGTGTAGAAGTGAATACCCCGGACCTGCCGGTCGATCAGCTCCTGCACCTGCGCGGTTGCCCAGTCAATTCCTATTTTTGCCACATCGCTGTCGTTTTCGGCTTCAAGCACCCTTTTGAGCAGGGGCGAGGGAATGCGTGCGCCCAGAGCCAGCTCCGACATCCTGATCATGCCTTTTTTCGTGGTGACCGGCATGATGCCGGCAATGATCGGCACGTCGATGCCCGCTATCCGGCAGCGTTCCTCGAAATCGAAATAGTCACGGTTGTCGAAAAAGAGCTGGGTCACGATGTAATCGGCTCCGGCATCCACTTTTTCCTTGAGGTGCTCGATCTCTTTGAGACGGTTCGGGGTTTCAGGGTGCCCCTCAGGAAATCCGGCGACACCGACGCCGATGGACGGGAAGTCCCGCCTGATGAAGCGGACCAGGTCGATGGCATGGGGAAAATCCCTGATTGCTTCGGCCAGCGTGGCCACTCCGGCCGGTTTGTCGCCCCTGAGAGCCAGAACGTTGGTGATGCCGTGTTCAAGGTAGTGCTCAAGGATGGAAGCGGTTTCCTTGCTGTCCGAACAGATGCAGGTCAGATGCGATACCACGGTCAGTCCGGTTTCCTTCTGGATTTTGGTGACAAGATCGTGGGTTCTTGATCGTGTTGATCCTCCGGCGCCATAGGTGACGCTGACGTAAGACGGGTGCAGGTGGTTCAGGTTTGCGATGGTTTCAAAGAGCGTATCCCAATCTTCGTCTTTTTTCGGCGGAAAGAATTCAAAACTGAATACGGGTTCACTCGCGGAGTTCAGGATCTCTCTGACAAGCATGTAGGGAATGGGCGTTTACGGGTTTTTCAAAGAAAAGAATATACAAAAACAATGATTTGCGTAAGTTAATTAATTGAGGATACTGTAAGGGGTACTTCAGTCCTGTTGCCATGAAGGATATCATTGCTCCATATCCTGCCGTGCGCCTGCTGCTGTTCGTGGTTGCCGGAATTCTTGCCGGAACGGCCTCTTTGCTGCAGCTCGATGCATGGCTTCTTCTGAGTCTGCTCTTTTTTCTTCTTCTGAACGGCGCGTTCGTTTTTGAAGCGGTCCGGCTGCGACACCGTCCGTTTCCTCATGCAGTGACAGCCATAGCCTATCTGCTGTTCGTTTTCTCGTCCTTTGCGGCGGGAAGCCACTACCGGTTCAATATGGTGCCAGAGCGGAACCTGTTGCACTATACCGGCCGCCAGGTGCTGCTCTACGGCAAGATAGAGGGGCGTCCATCGCGCACCGAAAAGGGGCTTTCCTGGACGATGACGGCGCATGAGGTTTTCGAGCACGGAAGGACCGAACGGCTTTCCGATCGGGCTAAAATCTTTATGAGAACCGGAACCGGGGAGCCTGTGGAGCTTCGTCACGGCGACATGGTGCGGGTGAAGGGGACAATTCGCCCGATACCGGGCGCGGCAAATCGGGGAGAGTTTGATCCCCGTCGTCACGCAAGGATGCAGGGCATCTTCGTGCAGCTCTACTGCGCCGGTCCCTGGCACCTGCAGCAGGATGGAGAACGTTCGCTCGATCTGTTCGAGAGCTATGTGGTCGCTCCGCTCTACAGCTACATTGTGGCCTCCGTCGACCGCCTGATTCCCGATGGCGGTGAGCGGAAGCTGGTAAGAGGAGTACTGCTCGGTGAAAGGGAGGTGCTCGACAGGGAGGTGTTCGATGCATTCAAGACAACCGGAACCGCCCATGTGCTTGCCGTTTCCGGTCTCAATGTCGGTCTTCTCGCATTCGGTATCCATCTTCTTCTGCAGCGCTTCAAGATCAGTGCTGCGGGCCGCTGGTTTTCGTTCATCCTGATCGCATTTATCCTTGTGACCTTCAGTTACGTCACCGGAAACTCGCCTTCGGTAAAACGTGCGGCAATCATGTCGATCGTGCTCTTCGGCGGTGAAGCGCTCGGCAGAAGGGCCTACGGTCTGAACTCTCTGGCCGTCTCCGACATCATCATTCTCCTTTTCGACCCCTTCGATCTTTTCAATCCGGGCTTCCTCATGACCAACGCCGCCGTGCTGGCCATTCTGCTGATCTATCCGCTGCTGTATCCTCCAGGGCATCAGGAGGAGGGGATGCTGCGGGCTGCCGTCAGGTTCTTTCTCGGCAGTTTTTTCGTGAGTCTTGCGGCCATCATCGGAGTTTCACCGGTCATCGCCTACTATTTCGGCACCTTCTCCCTCGTGAGTCTTGCCGCAAACCTGCCGGTGGTGTTTTTTTCGACGGTGATGATGTACGCGCTCATGCCGATGCTCCTGTTCAATCTTTTCGCTCCCTTTCCGGCCTCGCTGTTCGGTATGAGCGGCTGGTTTTTTGCCCGTCTGACCCTCGATTCGGCGCTTTTTTTCAGCCGGATGCCCTACGCTTCCGTACCGCTGAAACCCGATCTTCCCCAGGTGCTGATCTACTATGCTACAGCCGGAGCGGTTGCCTGGTTTTTCTACCGGAAAGCGTGGGGCAGGCTCGCCATAGCTTTCCTGCTGGGCTGCAATGCTTTTCTGTGGTATGGGATGGCGGACCGGACGCAACCGGGAAAAGGAGTGGTGACGGTGAATCTCGGCCGGAATCTCGCCCTGCTCTACGCTACAGGCAGCGAAACCGTGATCGTCGATGCGGGCAAAAATGCCCGTGATGCCTTGCGCATCATGCGCCAGATAGAAGAGTACCATCTTCCGCCGCCTGCTGCAGCGCTTCAGTTCCATTCGAAGGATTCGCTTTTCATGGCGCTTCCTGTTCGGCTGCACATGCCGGCCGAACAGGATCGTATGGTGCTCTCCTCGATGGTTATCAGCCGCCCGATGGAGAAGGTGCTCTCCATCCGGAGCCGTGACCGCTCGCTGCTCTATGTATCGGGTTCCAGCCGCCTGCGGGAAGAACTCGCCTGGAAAGCCGATATTGCGATTATCGCGGTCTACCGTTTCCGCGAAAAGCAGGAACGGCAGCTAACCCGATGGCTGAATTATGCGCAGCCGAAGCGCTGCATTTTCCTTGCCGGCTCGTTTCTCCCGCAGCAGGACAAGGCCGCGCTCTGCCGTTTTGCCGGACAGAGGCCGAACATCGAGATCCGTCGGCCCGACCGCCAGATCGTGATTCGTTAGCCGCATGACGGCAGCTCTTCAGGAACCAATGCAGGTTCGCTGTTGTTGATGGTTCACTTGCATGAAACGTTGGCTATAAGTCAGATTCCATGAATGCGTCAGGTTTATTCTGGTATTTCAACTAAAGGGAGGAGACGATGAAAAAAATCATTATGACAGGGTTGATTCTTCTGGTATCCGGTTGTGCTCCTTACATGCATGACCGCGACGACCGTCGCAACGACCGGGATTATCCTCGGAAAGATGGGCGCAGCGATTCTGACGACAGGGATGGCCGCCGCGATCAGAACGACAGGAGAGATCGTGACGATAACCTGTATCAGCCGGGTTACAAATAACTCCCTGAAAACCATCAGTGCCAGCCGGATTCCATGAGCCACCGTCCGGCCGATTCGGGGTCGGTGAACATGCGGAGGATGAGGCCCCGGTTGACGACGACGTTTTCGAAGAAACGCGCATCGGCAACGAATGCCGGATTGCATACGATTGCGATCCTGACTGCCCGTGGAACGTGCGAAGCCAGAAATTTGCCCGCTTCGTAGGTATCGACGGTGCCCAGCCGGTATTCGATGCCGGTTTCGTCGCAGAGCACGCGGGTGGCTCCGGATCGAAGACAGGCCTCGATTACCCCGAGAGCATAACCTTCAACATCCTCGATACTCTCATCGGAACCCGAGGCCGTCACGAAAAGGGTCTCTCCGTCGATTTTCGTGGTGTACCGGATACTCATGGTTGGTGCAGGTTTGCTGCTTTTTTTAAGTCAGGCGTCGTTGCCGCCGCTGAAGAGGTTGTTTACGACGAGCTTGTCGATGATTTTCGTGACGTCCGGCGAGAGGCCGGGAGGGTTGATGCGGCTGATCACCTGGGCAAGGGTGTAGATCTTGCCTTCCAGGGGAAGGAACTTGTTGACCACCACGACCTTGTCTTCCCTCAGGCGGCATTCGCCGCCGAGAAAATTTCCTTTTTCGTACCGCAGGCCGAAGCCGAGTTCCTTTACGGTTTTTTCAAGCAGGGTGAGCTGTGCGGTTTTTTTCATGACGGCCGGGTCCCGGTAATGGTGTCAGCGGTTCAGCATCAGAAGATATTTCAGGATTGGCGCCGCATGAAGTGATTGACGCATCTCTCCCTGGAGTACGATTGTACGCAGTTCCCCGATACTTACCAGATGAACGGATATTTCCTCCGTGGCGTCGAGTTGCCTTGGTCCCAGGGGTTCCACACCTTCAGCAAGAAAGGTGCAGGTGAGATTGTTCTGCAGTGCGGGGTTCGCCGACAGCTCCATCCAGGGTGTCCACGTTCCGCCCCCGAATCCGGTCTCCTCGAGCAGTTCCCGTTTGGCGGCTTCGAGCAGCGACTCACCGGGCTTGTCGTGAACGCCTGCGGGAAGTTCCCAGTAAACGCCTCCGATACCGTGCCGGTACTGCCGGATCAGCACCGCCTGGCCTTCCGTGGTCAGGGCCAGCACGTTTGTCCATGGCGGGTACTCCCAGATGTAGTAGTCGTCGATAATCCTGCCGTTCGGTAGTCTGACCCTGTCCTGCCGCATGGTGAGCCAGGGGTACCGGTAGAGGTACCGGGTGTCGAGCCTCTCCCATGCACCCGGCTCATGCTCGCCGTTCATGACTGTCCGCGCATTCGGGGATCGAGGGCGTCCCGAACGCCGTCGCCGATAAGATTGAAGCAGATCACCGTGGTGAGAATCGCAATGCCGGGAAAGGTCGATATCCACCAGTGGTTCAACAGGCTGTCGCGGCCTTCGTTGATGATGTTTCCCCAGCTCGGGGTGGGCGGCTGTACGCCGAGGCCGAGGAAGGAGAGTCCGGCTTCGGTAAGGATGATGCTGCCGATCCGGAGGGTTGCGGCAATGATGACCGGTGTCAGGGTGTTCGGTGCGAGGTGGCGGAAAATGATTCTCATACTGGAGAGTCCGAGCGCTTTGGCCGCAAGAATGAACTCCTGCTCCTTGAGGGAGAGTACCTGGCTTCTGACGATACGGGCGACACCCATCCATCCGGTGAAGGAGAGCGTGATGACGATCAGGTAGATCGAGTTGCCGAATGCGGCTATGATGATGAGAATCAGGAAGAGTGCGGGAAATGCGATCAGCACATCGACGATTCTCATCAGTACGGCATCGATCCATCCGCCGAAATAGCCCGACGATATGCCGATAACGGTTCCGAGCGTAACCGAGATGAGCACGACGAGAAACCCGATCGAGAGGGAAATGCGTGACCCGTAGATCACCCGGCTGAGAATATCCCGTCCGTACTGATCGGTTCCGAGCACGAAGGTTCTGGTGACTTCCGGCGTTTTTCCACCGCGGTCGGCAAGTTCTTCAACCGGCATGGTTCTTGTTCGCATGCCCTGAAGATAGGTGACCGTGCCGTTTTCGATACGGTAGCCGTCGACAAATTTCAATGCGTTTGGCTCGTTCCGGGTTTTCAGGGTCCTGAGATCGCCGATCAGGGATGCTGCCATGCGGTCTTCGATGTTGTCGGCCCTTGTCACCGGCATCGCCTGAATTTTAGGCTGCAGGAGCACCAGCGCCTGCAGGCGGGTCAACGGCGGTTTATAGGCGGTAACGAGAAAATCCTGCTGGTCGTAAGGACTGAATGGCGCGAGGAGCGGAGCAAGGCATGCAACGGAGTACAGGACGAAAACCACCGCTGCCGCACTCTGGGCGATGGTGTTGCGCATGAACGCCTGCAGGCTGATGCTTCCGAGGCTGGATTCGTTGCGGCTTTCATCGGAATTTTGCCGGGCGGCCTTTGCCGCTGATTTTTCTGAAATGAGAGCGAGGGTCGGGAGCATGGCCAGAAGCACGATTGCGGCAACCCAGAATTCGATGATCTCGATGCTGAAAATTTCCCGAAGTCTGTGGGGCGCCCTCACCAGCAGCGCCGATGCGACGGCAAGTGAACGGAGACTGATGAGCACCAGATCCCACTGCAGGATCAGGATGAGGAGATAGGCAAGAAAGGAGCAGAGCAGAAAAATGCCTTGTCCTTTTCTCTGACGGCGGATAAGACCGAGTCCGGGGATACGATGAAGAAGCGGCAATGCTCAAGTATCTGATTTATGGTGGTCGCTGCTGCTTTGACGGGCAATTGTGTTTTTCGCTTCGGGTCTCCAGGAAATTATCACGCTCCGGAGCGGCGGGCGAAAAAACGCCCGAACCCGGCAATAGCGCTTAACGGTGCAGTCCTGTGAAGCGGTTTACTGCCAATATTGTTTCAATTACCGGAAAAAACAATACATGCAGCCCGAAAACCCTCCGGCGAACAAAAAAAGCAGCTTTCCGATCAGGGGAAAGCTGCTTTTCGAATGCATGTTCTCTTTTCAGTGAAAAGGAAGGAGCGTGTTTCAGGCTTCGGCAGTGGCTTCGTCTGTTGCCTCGGCTTCCTTTTTCGGTGCAAGAACACTCACAACCGGAGTATCGGGGTCATCCATGATGCTGAGTCCGGAATAGCCGCTCATCGGAATCTCTTTCACGTGAATGATATGGCCGATTTCCAGAGCGGTGACGTCGATGGTGAGGTGATCCGGCATATCGGCAGGCAGCCCCTTGATGGTCAGTGCGTGACGGATAATCTGGATTTTCCCGCCTTTTTCAACACCGACGGCGTTGCCGCTTACGGCTACGGGAACTTCAAGTTCAATGATTTCGTCGGCTGCGAACAGCTGGAAATCGGTATGAATGACACGGTCGGTTACCGGGTCGAACTGTACGTCCTTGATGAAGGAGCGCATTGTTTTGCCATCCGGAAACTGGAGGTCGATAATGTGCGATTCAGCCGAGTGAACGAGCTTGTTGAGAGCGATCTCATTGATACTGACTGCGACGGTCTCTTCACCTTTATGATAGATAACTGCAGGGACGATACCGCTCTTGCGCAGTCTGGCGGCTTCGTTTTTCCTGACAACGCGGGGTTCTACCCCTAATGCAATTGTTTCCATGCTCTTCCTTTATATCTTTTCTGCTTGTGATTTAGTGATTGTTCGTGATTTTTTCGCTGATATTTTTGCTGTCGAACAGGCAGCTGACCGAATCGTCTTCATAAATGCGCTTGATGGCTTCGCCGAACAGACCGCTGACCGATACGGTTTCGATTTTAGGCGAATATGCGTGTTTGGTGACCACCGAATCGGTAACGATTACCTTTTCGATAACCGAGGCATCGATACGCTCGATGGCCGGACCGGAAAGGATCGGGTGCGTTGCTGCTGCATAGATGTTCAGGCCGCCTGCTTCGCGGATGGCTTTTGCTGCATTGACCAGCGTGCCGGCCGTGTCGATCATGTCATCGACAAGCAGGACGTTTCTTCCGCTCACATCGCCGATGATGTTCATCACTTCGGCTACGTTTGCCTTTGGACGCCGTTTGTCGACAATCACCAGATCGGTGCCAAGCTCTTCGGCGAATTTTCTTGCGAGTTTGACGCCGCCTACGTCCGGTGAGGCGACAACGAGGTTGTCGCGGAACTCTCTGTGGCGGATATGGTCGATGAGTACGACGCTCGAATAAAGGTGGTCAAACGGAATATCGAAAAATCCCTGTATCTGCGGAGCGTGCAGATCCATGGTCAGAATGCGGTTCGCTCCGGCTTCGGTAAGCAGGTTGGCGACAAGTTTGGCTGTGATGGCGACCCTCGGCTTGTCCTTTCTGTCCTGCCGGGCATAGCCGTAGTAGGGAAGAACCGCCGTGATTCGTGCTGCAGAGGAACGCCGGGCTGCGTCGATCATGATCAGCAGCTCCATGAGGCTGTCGGCAGGTGGATTGGTGGACTGGATGATGAACAGATCCGATCCCCTGACCGATTCGAAATAGTTTACTGAAATTTCCCCGTCGGAGAAATTTTCGACTTTTGCGTTGCACAGCGGCATGCCGAGATAACGTGCTATTTTCTCTGCGATAGCCGGGTTGCTGCGCCCTGCAAAAATTTTAATTGGTTTTGCCATTGCGTCCTGCATTTTCACTATGAAACGGGTTATATTATGGCAGTATTTTTTCATCTCCCGGATGGCCGGACCATTTATTCCGCTCCCTTGATCAGGCCGTCACAGGACTTCGAATATAATGAAAAAGGCTTAAAAATTAATTAATTTTTTCCTCTTTGCACCGTATTGTTATCTACTTATAAAATATGTTAATAAGCGAAATCAGGGACTACCTTGGGCAGTTTTTCGGAAGTGTCGAACTGCATGGCGGCAGCGATGGTGTAATTTCAGGCCCGGCAAAAATCGAAGACGCGCAGCCTGGCCAGGTCACCTTTGTGTCGAATGAAAAATATCTCAGGTTTCTTGACACGACGGAGGCTTCTCTGGTGATTGTCGCTCAAGGCGTCGATGTCGATCGCTATCGCGAACGCTCGGCATTTATCAGGGTCCGCGATCCCTATACGGCGTTCATGCTTCTGCTTCAGAAGTTCAGCAGGCCAAGAAAGATTGCCGCACCGGGCATAGCCCATACGGCCGTGATCGGAAAGGATGTGCGGCTCGGAACCGGTGTGTCGATAGGGGATTATGCAGTTGTCGGCGACGGCTGTTCGATTGGCGACAACTCGGTGATCGGGCCTCATTCGGTACTTTTTCATGACGTTTCCGTAGGCAGCGGAACGGTTATCAGCACGAATGTCACCTGTTATGATGGCTCCGTTATCGGCAATCGGGTAATCATACACTCCGGAAGCGTCATCGGAGCCGACGGGTTCGGTTTTGCCCCCCAGGAGGATGGTTCATATCTGAAAATACCGCAGCTCGGCATTGTCGAGATCGGTGACGATACCGAAATCGGGGCAAATACCACAATCGACCGGGCGACGATGGGGAGCACGGTGATAGGCAAAGGGGTGAAAATCGACAATCTCGTTCAGGTGGCTCACAACTGCCGCATCGGGGATCATACCGTCATCGCCGCTCAGGCAGGAATTTCCGGCAGCGTCATCCTCGGCAAATGCTGCATGATCGGCGGGCAGGCCGGATTTGCAGGTCATCTTGAACTTGCCGATCGTATTCAGGTGGCCGCGAAATCCGGTCTTTCCAAGTCGTTTCCCGACGCCGGTATTTCATTGCGAGGCACTCCTGCACAACCCATGCGCGAACAGCTGAAGCAGGAAGCGCTGGTGAGGAACCTCGGCTCGATGAAGGAGCGGCTTGAGCGGCTTGAGGCCGAACTTCGCCGGCTGCAGGAGGGCTGAACTCCCGTTTTCGTCATCCCGACGTGCTCCCTGAGCGGATTTGTGTTTCCCGCTCAGGGAGCTTTTTCCTTTATGAGAGGTTTCTCGGCACCTGCGAGGAGTGGTGGTGCACGATAGGCCTGTCGAAGGTTATATCGATAACGAAGCTGAACCGGGAGGGAAAACTCAGCAGCACCTGATCGACTTCGAATTCAAAGGAGTAGATACCGCTGATGGTATGCAGGGTTTCGCTCAGGGGCTGTTTTCTCAGGGCTTTGTTGTGGAGCCTTACGCCGAGGCCGTCTCTTGTCGCAAGCTGTTCGAAATAGCCTTTTACTCCATCCGGGGATGTAACCGTATGGGGAGAAAATGTTGGAATCAGGACGGCATCTTCATGGTAAAGGGCGGCGATATCCTCGGGGTTTCCGCAGCATACCCGTGAAACCCACTGGAACAGCACTTCTTCAGGATTGTTGAATAGCATGGTGAAAAATGTTTTTGGAAACAGTACAGTTGACTTGTCCCAAATATAGCGCGAGTTTTTTTCGGCGCAAGAATAAAAAAAAAGCCTGAACGCCACCGTGGCGTTCAGGCTTTTTTTTAGGCTGCCCGTTGTGATGCTGCGGAGAGGCTTACATCCTCAGTTCGCCGGTCTGTGCCTGACGTTTCAGATCGTTATTGGCGTAAATAAGGACTTCAACCCGGCGGTTCAGGCGGCGGCCGGACTCGGTTTCGTTGGTTGCAACCGGTCTGGTTTCACCGAAACCTACGGCAGAGAGTCTGTTTCCGGATACTCCATAGGCTCTCAGAAGGCTGGAAACGGCCTGTGCACGGCGCTCGGAGAGCAGCTGGTTGCTCTGTTCGTTGCCGACGCTGTCGGTATGGCCCTCGATCACCACGTTGGTGTCGTCATAATTGTTGAGAATGCGTGCGAGCTTCTCGAGATTGTACCGGCTGGTGGAGGTGATGGTCGATGAAGCGGTGGAGAAAAGAATTCCCGAATCGAACACGACCCGGATACCTTCTCCTACACGTTCCACGGTTGCTCCCTCGACATTACGGTCGATTTCGGCAGCCTGCTTGTCCATGTAGTTGCCGATAAGTGCTCCGGCTGCACCACCGATAACTGCGCCGAGAATGGCGCCTTTGGCCCAGCTTCCCGATCTGCTGCCGATAATGCCGCCCAGAAGTCCGCCTGCGGCAGCGCCGTACCCGGCTCCCCGGCCGGCATTGGTCGTGGTCTGGCATCCCCAGGTAAGAGAGGTCATGGCAATAATCAGAATCAGTGCCACCGGTTTGGTAAGTTTTTGCAGATGTGTCATGGTTACAATGGGTTTAACGTTTGGAAATCTGCGGTCATAAAAAAAAATGGACACGGGTCCTTATCCTGGAACCGGAACAATAAACGTGTGCCTGTGTGTATATATACAATGCTAATATATTACCAGCAATGATTTTATAAAATACCTGCACCTGTTCTTAAGTTCCCGTTTTCTCAAGATAAGTCCCCAGGCAGCTGTTTTTTTTTCTTCGGATTTTTTATGGTTGTATGAGGCTGCCCCCTGTGCCGTTGCGTACACCGCTCCGTAAATTTTTTGCAGTGGGATTTCGTTCTTTTCCGGAAGGGAGATCGAGCAAATATAACGAACGGGAGTATGCCTTATGCCGGAACGAGAGGTCTGGATCGCCATGCTTGAAGAGCGGCTTCCGGGGGAAGTGCAGGCCGTGGAACGCAATCTGGCCATTACCTCCGCGTATGCGTCGTGGTATCTTGAAAAGCCCGAACTGTTCAAGTGGGCGGGAATGGCCGCGTTTGCGTCGAGGCAGGTAGGCCTCGCTCTTGTCCTGTTCGAACTGATGCATGCTCCATCGGTGGACGCCCGGCGGACAGGCGGAACGGGGGCCGGCAGTGGCGACCTTTTCGGTGCATTGCTGCGGGCCCCGCTCTCTCTGGCATCCTCTCTGCATACGTTTGCCGCCGACCGGCTGCTTTTTTCCGATTTTGATGTCATACGCAGGGGCAATAACGGCATCTACCGGGACATCGCCTGGGCTCATGCTGCGTACCTGCATGGCGGCGTCGATGAGGTAGAGGCGGGGTGCGGCAGGGAGGATGATCTCATGCTCGAAGGCTTTCGTCTGATCGACGAAGGCCGGCGGGGGTTTGCCGATGATTCCGGCAGCATGGCCGCCTGCAGCCGTGTCAGGGAGGGAAACATCCTGCTGCTGCGGCATGAACAGCAGCATACCCTGCAGCCTTTGTTCGAAACCGTATCGCCTGCCGGGAGGGTCGTGGTGTCGTTCGGCAGCGAACTCGATTTTTCATGCGGAACCGAAGAGGGCAGGGATCGCAGGGCTTCGTTCGCAGGCTTTGCCGGATACCTCGAAATCGTAACAGGCATCCGGAGCGTTACGGTCGAGAAAGACCGGTGGGCGTGGATAGAGCGGGAGGTGCTTCCGGCCTGGGAGGCTGCCGAAGGATCTTTCTGCAGCGGTTCGGCCATCGAGCGGCAGCTTAGGCAGATGGCTGCAAAAGAGAGCGATCCGCTTCGCTTCGTCACCATGACGACTGGCAACTTCTGCCGCAGGTTCAGTTTCGGTTGAGCCTGACGCTGCAGGGACGGGGGCACTTATTTCGGACGGAGCGCCTCGACGGGATCGAGACCGGCGGCCTTCCATGCCGGAAAGATGCCGAACGCCATGCCGATGATCGAACAGACCATGAGCGACACGGTTATCCAGAGCAGGGGAAAGATGAGCGGGAGGTTGAGGTTTACGGCAATGATGTTGCCCGCGCCGACCCCGGCGAGAATACCGATGAAGCCTCCTGTCAGTGAAAGAATAAGGGCCTCGAGCAGGAACTGGTTGCGGATGCTTGTGCGGGGCGCTCCGATGGACTTGCGGATGCCGATTTCCCTGGTTCTTTCGGTCACGCTGACCAGCATGATGTTCATGATGCCTACTCCTGCGGTAAGCAGGGCCATGAAGCTGATAATGAATGCCCCGATGCTGATGATGCGCTGAATATCGCGGAACGAATCGATCAGGGAGTCGTTGGTTCTGATCTCGAAATCGTTGGGTTCCTGTATGGTAAGACCTCTTGCCAGGCGCATGGCGCCTACGGCCTGGTCGATGGTTTTCCGGTACTCCTCCTGTGAAAAAGCCTCAATGGTTATGCTGAGTGTGCTCTTTTCGTTGATATGGTCGAGGTAACGGGTGATGGGAATGACAGCGAGGTTATCCTGACTTTGACCGAATGCCGCACCTTTCTTTTCAAATACTCCGGCCACCGTATAGACCTGCCCGTTGACCCGTATTGTCCTGTTCAGGGGATTCTCTCCGGCCGGAAAGAGTTTTTCGGCCAGTTCTCCTCCCAGAACAGCGATGTTTCTGGCATACTGGATATCGCCGCCGCTGAGGTTTCTTCCAGTGCTGATGGTAAAGCCGTTTGCAGGGGCGAAATTCTCGTCTCCCCCTGACAGGGTTACATCCGGATTGGTAGAGCGGTTTGCGTACCTCGCCTGGTTTCCCGCCGAAGTGATGATGAAGCCGATGTTCCTGGCCTTCGATTCCATGATTTTGCGGAAAAACACTCCCTGCTTATAGGTGATGTCCTCCCGGTTTGCGTAACGGTTCCGGCTGTGTCCCCCTCCGAAAACCGTTGCGGGATATTTCTGGATCTGGAAGGTATTCGCTCCGAGGCTGGTGAGTCCCGATTCCACACTTTTGTCGATGGCGTCAAGCGCGGTCATGACGGCAATGATCGAAAAGACACCGACGGCGACACCCATGGTGGTCAGCCAGGAGCGGAGCCGGTTGACCGCAAGCGATGAGAGCGCCTGCAGGAAGATATCCCGCGACTGTATGGTGTTCTGTTTACTCATAGCGCAGCGAATCGGCGGGATCGAGTTTCGAGGCGTTCACCGCAGGAGCCAGACCGGAAATGATGCCGGTAAGCACCGAAACGCCGAGACTTGCCAGTACCAGGGTGAACGAGAACTGTACCGGAAAGTCGGGAATGGCTTTTTCGATGACGAACGTGATGGAGAGCGCGGTCACCAGACCGACAACTCCTCCCAGAAGGCAGATCATGACCGATTCGATGAGAAACTGCAGGAGGATGGTTCTCCGTTTCGCCCCCAGGGCTTTTCGCAGGCCGATCTCCCGGGTCCTCTCCCTGACGCTGACGAACGTTATGTTCATGATGCCGATAGCTCCCACAAAGAGCGACATGCCGGTAATGAAGATGCCTGCGGCTGCAATGCCGTTCTTGATCGGGTCAAGCTGGCTTTTGAAGGCTTTCTGCTCGTTTATGGAAAAATCCTCCTCTTTTCCCGGCGCTATTCTGCGGATCCGGCGCATCAGGCCGAGCAGCTCCTCTTTGGCTTCGGCAATTCTTGCCTGGTCCCTGATTTTAACCCGTATGGTAACGAACATGTTTCGCCCGTACACCTTTTCAAAAGCGCCGAGCGGCATGATGACCTGATTGTCGAAGCTGAAGAGACCCAGAAACTTCCCCTGTTTTTTAAAAACCCCGACAATCCGGAACTTGCGGTTTTTCAGGCTTATGGATTTTCCCAGCGCGTTTTCATTCGGAAACAGTCCCGAAGCGATGTCGTCTCCGACTACGCAGACCATTTCACTGCCCGCGGATTCCCCGGGGGTGAAGAATCGCCCGGAGGCAAGATCGCCGGATGCGGTTTTCAGGTACTCATGGTTGGTGCCGAGCGAGAAAATCTGTTCAAGGACCCGGTCCTTGTAGCTGGCAGTTGCCTGATAGGTCGACATCTGCGGTACGGCAATGAGCAGCTCCGTATCGGGGTTATCGGCAATGATCCGGTTGATCCGGGCGGCATATTCCGTTTTCAGATCGGGGCGGTTGCGGTAGCGCCACCACTCGCCCATGGTGCTCCAGGAGCTTTTCTGGATATAGATCACGTCGTAGCCGATCATGGAGAGGCTTTTTTCGAATCCCATGTCGATACCGTTGATGGCCGTGCCCATCATGGTGATGGATACAATGCCGATAATGACCCCGAGAGCGGTAAGAAACGAACGGATTTTATTCGAGCTGATCTGAAACAGCGCGATTTTCAGGCTTTCAGCGGTTTCATACCGGAACTGCTGCAGATTTCCGTTCATTGCTTTTCATCGCTTTCGATTCTTCCGTCCCGCAGGCGGATAATCCTGCGGGTAAAGCGGGCGATGTCCTCTTCATGGGTGATGAGGATGATGGTATTGCCCAGATCGGAGAGCTTGCCGAACATATCCATGATGTCGTGGCTGGTTGCGGTGTCGAGGTTGCCGGTCGGCTCGTCGGCAAGAATGATGGATGGCCTGTTTACCAGTGCCCTTGCAATGGCGACTCTCTGGATCTGACCGCCCGACAATTCCGCAGGCTTGTGCAGAATCCGGTCACCAAGTCCTACGCTCAGCAGCGCCTGCTCGGCACGTTCCTTGCGCTCTTCGGGCGGAACGCCCGAGTAGATCAGCGGCAGTTCGACGTTTTTCAGACAGTTCATGCGCGGCAGCAGATTGAAGGTCTGAAAGACGAAACCGATCTCCCGGTTTCTGACCCTGGCCAGTTCATCGTCATCCATTTCGGCAACATTAATGCCGTTGAGCTCATAGATGCCCGATGTCGGCGTGTCCAGGCACCCGATAATGTTCATGAGGGTCGATTTTCCGCTGCCGGAAGGACCCATGATCGCGGCATAGTCGTTGCGCCGGAACTCCATATCGATCGAGTCGAGCGCCTTGACGATCTGCTCTCCCATTTCGTAGTGCCGGCAGAGTGATGCCATGCGGATGATTACGGGTTCCATGTCGCCTGCTTACCGTTTCGGGATTTTGACGCTGCAACCGTCGTAAAGCTGGTTCGTGATCGCACTGTAGCTGCCGGATACCACATTCTCGCCCGCTCTGAGCCCGGAAAGGATGACGATGTGAGTGTTGTCGGTCGTTCCGGTCTTTACCTTCCGGAATCGCGCCTTTCCGTTTTCCACGACAAAAACGCCTTCAACGGAAGCGGCTTCACGGTTCTGTTTTCTGTCGGGGTCTTCCGACTCTTTCGGTGCGGTTTTCGATCCGTCCGGCGTTCTTACCGTCACGCACTGGATGGGAACGACAATGGCGTTTCTGACCCGTATGGACTCGATGTCCGCGGTTGCGCTCATGCCCGGTTTCAGCAGACGCATATGGTTGAAAATATGGATCTTGACCGAAAAATTCGTGACCTCCTCCTGGGTGCCGGCAGCCTGTGAAACCGCCGAATTCGATATTTCGTGCACGATACCCCTGAAAATACGTTCTCCGAAAGCATCGACGGTAATGGAGACCGGGTTGCCTTTTCTGACGTTGATGATGTCGTTTTCATTGACCTCAACTTCTACCTGCATGCTGTCGAGATTTGCAAGCCGGAGTACTTCGGTTCCGGGAAACTGTCCGGTTCCGACGACGCGTTCGCCGCTTTTGTTGTTCAGCTTGATGATGGTGCCGTCGATGGGCGCCCGCACAACGGTTTTTTTCATGCGTTCCTCATTCTGGTCGAGAAGGCTCCGGTACTGCTCGATGGAATAGTTCGATGCTTCCCAGGACGCCTTGGCTGCTTCGGCATTGGTTTTAGCGGCAAGGTAGTCGGTCTGGGAGATCAGTTTTTCCCTGAAAAGCAGGGCCGCTTTCCGGAAATCATCTTCAGCCTTGATTTTTCTTGACTTTGTCTCGAGACTCTGTGCTTTTGCCAGGTTAAGCTGTGCCTGGCTCTGCTCGACCTGGTTGATGTAGACGTCAGGCTGGATCTTGAAGAGCAGATCTCCTTTTCTGACATCCATTCCGTCTTTGATGGGCAGTTCGATAATCTCTCCGGAAACGTCCGGTGACATGGCGACATCGGTCTCCGGTTCGATTTTCCCTGTAGCGGTGACAACATGCACCACCTCTTTTCTGAATGATTTCTCGATGGTGACCTCGACGGGTTTTTCCCGGAAGATGAAAAAAGAGGCGAGAAGCGTGACGCCGAGGATGAGAACCGACAGGACTATCAGGAGGGATTTCCGGTTTTGCAGCGGTTGTTTTTTCTTCATGAGCGGTTGAGACCCCGACCGGGTCATTGGGTTGACAGAGTTCCTGAGGTGAAGTCGAGCACGTTTTTCTGCAGGGCAAGGCTGTAGGTTGCCTGGCTGAGGGTCGACATGGCATTGAAAAGCGCCGCCCTGGCAGAGCTCAGCTCAATGAACCCTGCCGCGCCGAGATCATACTTTCTCTTGATGCCCTCGTAGGCCGCTTTTGCGGCCTTCAGACCGGCTTTTGCCGATGAGATGCTCGCCACCGCGGCATGATACTCGGCTGCCGCCTGCTGCAGGTCGAGGGCGATATCCGACTGCAGGTCTTCGTAATCGAGCTTCTGGTTGATATGGTTGATTTTCGCCTGCTCGACGTTGAAGCGGGTCTGGAATCCGTCAAATATTGCCCAGCTCAGATTCAGCACAACCGAATAACCTATCGAGTTTTCCAGCTGCTCGGCCATCGGAGGATAGGGGTAATCGACGGTAAAGCCGCTGTAAGTCTGGCGGAGCGACTCCACGCCGCTGGTGCTGACGTTGAAATTCAGGTCGAGCTTCGGATACCAGGATGATGCAGCCTGCCGGATCTGCCATCTGGCGGCATCGGATTCAAGTTTTTGGCTTTGCAGGTCGTTCCGGTTTTTGCCCGCAAGTGCGATAAGGCTGTCGATATCGGGTTTCCGGAGATCGGCCGACAGCATCTCTTTCGGGAGCGGTTCCAGCGAGAAGCCGGAGCGGGGATCGATGCGAAGCCTCCGGAGGAGTTCAAGCCGGCTTCTTTCAAGCTGTGCTTCGGCCCTGTTGACGGAAAGCTCGCTGCTGGCGGTTTCGGCCTGCTGCTGATAGAGATCGGGCATCGATTTCAGTCCGATCTCGAACTGCCGTTCGCTGAGTTTCAGCTGATCTTTTGCGGTCAGCAGGTTTTCGCGGGCGATGGCAAGTATTTCCTGGTTGAGCAGCACCTGGCAGTAGTTCTGCGTGACGTCGAAGACTACGGCCTGCCTGGCGCGCGCGAGTGAAAATTCAGCACCCTCCTCTTTTTTCAGGGCAGCCTGGAGAGCGGCGTAATCCCCGAAACCGTTGAACAGGTTAAGGCTGGTCGTCAGGGTCAGATCGAGCGTTTCCCGTTCACTTTTCAGTTTCACGGTTTCAGTGCCAAATGTGGAAAGCTGGCTGTAGGAACGGCTGACGGAATAGGGCATATAGCCTGCAGATGCCGAAAGTTTCGGAAGAAAACTCCCATAGCTCCGCAATACGTCCGCGCCTTGCAGCCGGACGAGATTATCGGCTTTTTTGAGGGATGATGCGTTTTCCAGCGCAATCGAGATTGACTCCCGGAGCGAGAGTCGCCTTTGCGGAGGTTCTGCAGCAGACAGGTCGGAAAAGAGAAGCAGCAGCAACGAGGCGATAAGGATTCCCGGAAGCTGGCTGCGGTTCAATATGAAGGTTTGTAAACGCTTGGTCATCTTTTACTCGTTTGTCTGCTGGGATCGACAGATACTCACCTCATAAGCTTCAACGTGCATAAATAGTTTCATTTTCTGAAGATGAATCGTTCGGCCCGGATGAACGCGCCTACAGTTGTTCGAGCAGGATGTCGATTCTTTTCCGATAGTGATCGGCCTGTTCCGGTTTCAGCTGGATAAGGGAGGTGTAGATCCTGATGGCTTTTTTATAGGCGCCCTGCTGGGTAAACAGGTTTGCAAGGGTTTCCGTAGGAACGGCAATTGGCGCATCGTCGGGGAAGGGCTGTTTCTGTTCCAGAATGGGAGTGGGATCAAAACTTTCCGTTGAACAGTCCGGCTGGAACTCCTGCAATGCAGCCGAGAGCTGCTCAAGCTCGTCCGTTACCGGATCGAAACGTTTTTCTTCTTCGCAGGTTTTTTCCAGAGGAGGAAGTGACTGCAGTTCGATCAGTTCCTTCCATGCAATCTGGTTTGCCGGCGCCAGATGGCAGCACTTTTCGAGATGTCCCAGTGCGGAGCCGTAGCTCTTCAGGCCTTTCAGGGCTCTTGCGAAGAGCAGGTTGAAGAGGTACGAGTCCGGATACCGTTCCAGCAGCGGCTGGAGTTTGTTCAGCCCTGCCCGGTATTCCCCTCTGGAGAGATCGAGAGAGACCTCCGCAAAAAAAAGATGAGGTTCAGAAAGCATGGTTCAAAGGCTAAAAATGAAAGGCTGTGGATCCGGTCTCAGGTCAATTGCGTTGTTTCCATGGCGCAGAGCAGCAGCTTGTCGATAAGCCCGGAAAAGGTGATTCCTGAAGCTTCAAAAAGCTGCGGATACATGCTGATATCGGTAAATCCGGGTATGGTATTGATTTCGTTCAGGACGATCGAACCTGTCGCTTCGTTCACGAAAAAATCTACCCTCGACATGCCCCTGCAGCCGAGAGCCTTATAGACGGTTATGGCGCTCAGGCGGACCTCTTCGAGCAGTTTGTCGGGAAGGCGGGCCGGAATGAATGTTTTTGCGCTGTTGTGGATGTACTTGTCCTGGAAATCGTAAAAATCGCTTCCAGGCTGGATTTCTCCGGGAACCGACGCTACCGGCCGGTCGTTGCCGAGCACGGCGACTTCGATCTCCCTGCCGCTTACCGCAGCTTCGACGAGCACCTTGCGGTCGAGGCCGAAGGCAGTCTGCAGCGCATTGCGGAGATCTCCGGCAAGGTGGACCTTCGATATGCCTACCGAGGAGCCCAGGCTTGCGGGTTTGACGAAAACCGGGAAATCGAATTTCCGGACTATGAGCTCATGGATGCTCTCGGCTGAGGCCTCGTAGTCCTGTGCGACAAGGGTGATCGACGGGGCAGTTGCCACTCCTGCGTCGGCAGCGCACAGCTTTGTCAGGGCCTTGTCCATGGCAACGGCAGACGCCGCTACACCGCATCCGGTATAGGGAATGCCCACGGTATCAAGAAATCCCTGTATTCTGCCATCCTCTCCGTAACTTCCGTGAAGGACAATGAAGGCCACATCGACACCCATGCCCGTAAAATTGAAATCGAAGGGTTTCTGGCCGGAATCGAGAGTTTTCCTTTCCAGAAGCTTTTCGGCCTCCTCCCTTGACCTGGAGCGCATGAGCGAAGAGAGGTCGAGCTCCAGAATCTCGCCGGCAAGCCCTCCGGCATACCACTGGCCGTCACGGGTTATGTAGAAGGGGATGATACGGTAGTGTTCGGAGTTGATGGTCCGGGCAATCGAACGTGCCGATATGATGGATATTTCATGTTCGGTTGATTTTCCCCCGAAAAGAAGGGCTACGGTTGTCTTTGACATCGCGATTCCGTTACTAAGGTGTCAATATGGTTGAAACAGCCAGGTCAGCGTCGTTCATCCTGCCCGAGGTTTATGCCGGATTACCGGAACGGTACATTCTCGAAAGCCGGTCTTTGGACAGTGGGGGAACCCTTCTGGCATAATTTGGGAAAATACCCGACTGTATCGAGACTAACAACCCGCAATCCCGGAAAAAATCATTTCGTTTGCTTTTTGTCAGGATCCGGCCGGGGAAACTTACCGTAAGGCACAGTCGTTATGTCAATAAAAGAGCCGTTTTGTTGTCTCCCTGAAGCCCGGTTCGAGCTGAAGGGAACTCAGCCACAAATCCTGCGAGGTGTTCATATGAAGGAAAAAACCGGTTTTATGCGTGTCGCGGCCATACTGTTCATGTTTCTGGCTACCTCGTGTTCCGGACTGTCCGTCATGAGCGATTATGACCGCGATTACGATTTCACCCGGCAGCGAACCTACCGGTGGGTTACGGATTCCGGCCGTGACAGCAGCGATGTCCTTTCGGTCAACCCGCTCCTGAAGAACCGCGTGCAGTCGGCAATCGACAGGGAACTCGCCGCAAGGGGATTTCTTGCAGCCCGGGGTTCGTCTGCGGCCGGTCTGGAGATCGCCGTACGTGCCTATATAAGTGAGAAGAGCATGATCAGGCGTGAGCCCGCGCCCTTCTACCCTCGTCTCTACTGGTGGGGGAAGGGTTTCCGGTATTACCCCTGGTTTGATCCGTTCGAAGGAGTGCCTGTTCTCTACCATTACGACGAGTTTCTGCTTCTGATCGACATGACCGACCAGACGGGAAGGCGCATGGTCTGGAACGGTTCGGCAAGAGGTCTGCTGAAACGGTACAGAACCGGTGAAGCCATGCAGAAAGATATCGATTTTGCGGTATCGGAAATCTTTTCCGATTTTCCTCTGCAGAAAGCAGTCCGGAAGTAGGGGGGCTTCGCTACAAGCAGAAAAAAAGGTGGTTATCCGTGAAGAGGCTTTTTTCAACAGTATACGGAGTCGATACCGGCCCGCAGACCGGCGCACGCAATATGGAGGTCGATTGCATGCTCATGGAGGCCTTTGGCGATGGACGTTTTTACCGCCGGTACGGTTCGGGGAGCTGTTTATGGCGTTTTTACGGCTGGCAGCCCCATGCCGTGACGCTTGGGTACAATCAGGATAGTTCCGCTATCGATACCCTGCGTTGCGCCAGGGAGGGGATCGATATCGTCCGCAGACCGACCGGCGGGAGGGCTGTTTTTCATGCCGATGAGTTTACCTACAGCTTTTTTGCGGAAACCGACGAGCCGAACGCCGTTATCTACCGTCTGGTTCACGAGGTGATCAGGCACGCCCTCGAAGCTCTCGGCATCGACGCTGAATTCTGCCGCTCCACCCTCGGCGAATCGAGTGGAAAAGGTGCTCCCGTAACCTGCTTTACGGCTTCGGCCCGCAACGAGCTTCAGGTGGATGGCCGGAAACTGGTCGGTTCGGCGCAGCGCCGTACCCGTCGGGTACTGCTGCAGCACGGCTCCCTTCCCCTCACCGGAAAGCACAAGGAGCTCAGCGGGCTTCTCGCCGGGGGTGGCAGGGAAGCTGCGGCTTCGACCCTGCGGGAGATGGAAAGGAAAACAGTTTCACTCCAGGAAGTTCTGGGTTATATTCCCCGTTACGGCACGCTGGTCGGATTGATGCGGGATGCATTCTTCAGGCTTAACGGCTTCGAAATGGTCATGCTTGAGCGCCATGAGCTTGAAGATTTTCTCGACTGCGGGCCGGTGACGTCAAACAGCTAAAAAAAACAGACAGCAATGAACCGAGGCAATCAGCAGAAGCCGGCGCATGTCACCACCAGAAGGCTCCTCGACATGAAAGAAAAGGGGGAGAAGATTTCCGTGCTGACGGCCTACGATTTCACCATGGCGCGCATTCTCGACCGTGCCGGGGTCGATGTGATTCTTGTGGGAGATTCGGCGAGCAATGTTTTTTCAGGCCACAACACTACGCTGCCCATCACCATCGACGAGATGATCTACCATGCCAGGGCGGTGGTCAAGGGCGTGCAGGCCGAAACAAGCCGGGCCATGGTGGTTATCGACATGCCGTTCATGAGTTATCAGCTTTCCGGCGAGGAGGCGCTGCGCAATGCCGGCAAAATCATGAAGGAGCATGAGTGCGATGCCGTGAAACTGGAGGGCGGGTATGTCATAGCCGAAACGGTCAAACGTATTACCGATGTCGGCATCCCCGTCATGGGCCATCTCGGGCTCATGCCTCAGTCGATCTACAAGTACGGCAGTTACAAGGTTCGGGCGCAGGAGGAGCGGGAAGCCGAGCAGCTGCTCGAGGATGCCCGCCTGATCGAGGAGGCTGGCGCTTTCGCCATCGTACTCGAAAAAATCCCGTCGAAACTGGCCGAAACCGTGACCCGGCAACTGAGCATTCCGACCATCGGGATCGGCGCCGGTGGTTCCTGTGACGGTCAGGTACTGGTGATCAACGACATTCTCGGTCTCAACCGCGAGTTTCATCCCCGTTTTGTGCGCCGTTATGCGGATCTCGACGAGGTTATTGAAAATGCAGTCATGCGCTATGTCGAGGATGTCCGTTCCGGGAGTTTTCCTTCCGCCGACGAGAGCTACTGAAAAGCGTTTTCTTCTCCGGATGATGCTTTCAAAGCCGCCTGAAAGATTGTACCTTTAAGGTCAAATTTCACTGAGGATCCCTGAAGGCAACCGCTCGGACATGCCGGGATGCAGAGATCCCGGCAACCGGTAGCACGACCTATGGCAGACGCTGAAAAACAGACATCCCGCAAGCGCTATCCGCCCGTTCTCCGGAGCGATCCGGAGGGCCGTTCCCGTTTACTTCCTTTCGTATCCCGTTCGTTCGTGCCATCGGTTTTTACCGTCATGAACATGGTCTGCGGTTATATCGCCATTGTCATGTCGGGAGAGGGGAGTTTTACCGCAGCCTGCTGGTTCATTATTTTTGCGGCTTTTTTCGACACCATCGACGGATTTGTCGCCAGGGTGACAAACGGGACGTCGGATTTCGGTATCGAGCTCGATTCGCTTTCCGATCTGGTCTCGTTCGGGGCCGCACCGGCATATCTTGTCTACCGGTTTGCGCTGGAGGGCATGGACGGCTATACCGGTATTTTTCTGAGTTCCCTCGTCATGGTGGGCAGCGGTCTTCGTCTGGCCCGCTTCAATATCAATCTGATCGGATACCGCAAGGAGTCGTTCTCGGGCCTTCCCTCTCCGGCCCAGGCACTTACGGTTGCCGGTTTTGTGCTCTGGATGGGTTCCGAACGCATGCTTCCGGCGCAATCGCTTCAATCCGTGCTCGGATGGTTGTCGGTCATCCTTTCGATTCTGATGGTCAGCAAGGTGAATTACGATGCCCTCCCGAAACCTACGGTTGAAACGTTCAGGAAGCAGCCGGTGCAGCTAAGTCTCTATCTGATAGCGATTTTCTGCGTACTTCTCTTTCAGGCGAAGGCTTTTTTTCTTGCCATGTTGTTGTATATTCTGCTCGGGGTTATCCGCTCGCTCGGGCTTTTTATCCGGCAGTGGCAGACTTGATTTTTTTCAATCTATCCTGAACGCACAATGCCATTCAACGCTAAAATAAAGGTTACCCTGCGCCAGTCCATTCTCGATGTGCAGGGAAAAGCTGTAGAGCATGCCCTGAAAAATCTGGGATATACCACCGTCGATTCGGCAAGGATCGGCAAATACATCGAAGTAAGCATCAACGAGGCGGACCGCCAGGAGGCCGAGCGGATATGCAACGAAATCTGCCAGAAACTTCTCTCGAATCCCGTTATGGAAAACTACGCTTTCGAGCTGGAACAAGTCAATTAAATTAGAATCCGATTATGGCTGATATAACTGCAGGAATTGTTGTTTTTCCCGGCTCCAACTGCGATCACGATACCGAATATGCCGTCGCGTCCTTCAGCGGCGTAAAACCGGTCATGCTCTGGCACAATGACCGCGATCTGCAGGATGCGGATGTCATCATCCTTCCGGGAGGCTTTTCCTATGGCGACTATCTGCGTGCGGGGGCGATAGCCCGTTTTTCGCCGATCATGCTGGAGGTGATCGAGTTCGCCCGCAAAGGCTATCCGGTACTCGGTATCTGCAACGGCTTTCAGGTGCTGCTTGAAAGCGGCCTGCTCGAAGGCGCGCTATCGAGAAACCGCGACAAGAAATTCATCTGCTCCCCGACGGCAATCAGCGTGGTCAATACCGCAACCATTTTTACCGGTCTCTACCGGCAGGGAGAGGTGCTTTCCGTGCCGATTGCGCACGGTGAAGGCAACTACTTCGCTCCGCCCGAGGTTATCCGGAGGCTTGAGGACAACGACCAGATCGCTTTCCGTTACTGTGACCCGGATGGAAACGTCACTCCCGAATCGAATCCCAACGGTTCCGTCGGCAACATCGCCGGCATTGTCAACAGGGAGGGCAATGTGCTGGGGCTCATGCCGCACCCCGAAAGGGCCAGTGAACCGCTGCTCGGGTCGGGCGACGGACGGCGGCTTTTCGAATCGGTTTTCGGCAGCATCGTCGGCCGGCGGTAACGGGATAAATCCTGAATGTCGTGACCCAGAAACATAAAGTATTTTCATGGCTGCTGTTTGATTTCGCCAACACCTCGTTCAGCGTCATGATGGTTACGTTTGCCTTTCCCCTGTATTTCAAGAATGTAATCTGCAGCGGGGATCCCTTTGGAGACATTCTCTGGGGGGCCGGGGTCAGCCTCTCCATGCTGCTTGTCGCCCTCATTTCTCCGGTGCTGGGTGCAGCTTCGGATTATTCCGGCAAAAGGAAACGGTATCTCTTTTTCTTTACCATGCTCTCGGTGGCCGCAACGGCGCTGCTGGGTTTTTCGGGCACCGGCATGGCCATTTCGGCAATCATGCTGTTTGTGCTCGCCAATATGGGCTTTGAAGGAGGACTTGTTTTTTACGATGCCTATCTGAAGGAGATCACTTCAGAGACAAGCATCGGCAGGGTGTCCGGTTATGGCTTCGCCATGGGTTACCTGGGTTCGCTTTCCATTCTTCTGCTCATGCGTCCGCTTCTCGCCGGGGGCATCGTTCCGGAAAACGCAGTCAACGTTCGTTCCGGTTTTTTCATAACGGCGCTCTTTTTCCTCATCTTTTCGCTGCCCCTTTTTCTGGTGCTCCGCGACGAGAAGAAGCGTGACGGCCGGGCGATTTCCCTGAAGCTGATCCTGCACTCCATCAAAGAGGTGAAGCACACCGTCCGCCACATCATGAGCTATCCCGACCTCGCCCGCTTTCTTCTGGCATACTTTTTCTACAACGACGCCATTCTCACCATTATCGCCTTCTCATCGATCTACGCCCAGAATACCCTTGGTTTCACTACCGGAGAACTGATGGTCTTTTTCATGCTGGTGCAGACCACCGCCATTTTCGGCTCGCTTGTTTTCGGATTCATAACCGACAGGATAGGTCCGAAACGAACCATTGTTCTTACCCTGATGATCTGGTTCGGCGTTGTGCTGCTTGCAGTTTTCGCCGACAGCAAGGAGCTGTTTTTTTCGGCGGGCATGCTTGCCGGTATGGCCATGGGCTCCTCGCAGGCCGCCTCGCGCTCCATGATGGCCAAACTGACGCCTCGTGAACATGTTGCGGAGTTTTTCGGTTTTTATGACGGGACCTTCGGAAAGTCATCGGCAATAGCGGGTCCCCTGGTATTCGGCATGGTATCGGCCCAGGCCTCGAGCCAGAAAGTTGCGCTCGCCTCACTGCTGGTGTTTTTCGGCGCAGGTCTTCTCCTGATGCTCCGGGTCAGGAGTTCGAGCGTATCCGGCCGGCCGGCCGTGCAGAAAAGCTGACCGCGATTGCAGGGACGGGTGAACCGGCGGTCAGTATCTGCGGGAGAACAGCAATGGGAAAAAATATGATGGAACCTCCTGTTTCCGGCACGTTCAATCCTGCCGGCATTCCGGCTTACTTTCGCCGGATGGGCCCTTTTTTTCTGAAAAATCTTCTTGCCGACAGGCTTTTTCTCAGTGCGGCATCGCTTGCCTTTCAGACGCTGCTTTCCATGGTGCCGTTTCTTGCCGTGACGCTTTCGGTGCTCAGGGTGTTTCCTTTTTTTGCGGCATTGAAGCGCTATGTCGAAGAGTTCATCCTCCAGAATTTCGTACCCTCCTCCGGCGAGCTGTTTCAACGCTATTTCGAGGAGTTTATCGCAAAAACCTCCAGCGTGCCGCTTGTTGGAGGCATGCTGCTGTTCATCATTGCCCTCTCCCTGATTTCAACCATCGACAGCATCTTCAACGATATCTGGAAGGTGCGTGCTTCCAGAAAACCGATGCAGGCCTTCACGCTCTACTGGACGGTGCTGACTCTCGGCCCGGTGCTTATAGGCGGCAGCCTTGCGGCAAGTTCGTACGTATGGTTTACCGTGTTCACCGAAGGCCCTCTGCTCGAGATGAAAATGCGCCTGATCTCGTTCCTTCCGTTCATGAACTCCCTTGCGGCTTTTTTTCTGCTTTACGTTCTGGTTCCGAACTGCCGGGTGAAATTTCTGCATGCGCTCTCCGGTGCAGCGGCAGCCGCGCTGCTTTTCGAACTTTCAAAAAAATGGTTTGTGTTTTATGTCAGCCGCTTTGCTACATTTGAACATATCTACGGTGCGCTTTCGGCTGTACCGATGCTGTTTTTCTGGATTTATCTCGGCTGGCTGGTGGTGTTGACCGGAGCCGAACTTGTTTTCACCCTTGGGGCGATGAGGAAGGGCCCGCAGGCAGAGACGGTTACAAGAACGCTGCAGGGTCTGGCTCCGGTGCTTTCGGTGCTCGGTGCTCTCCGGCAGGCGCAGCAGGCAGGTTGGCCGCTCCATACGGGTAAACGGGAGTTGGCCGGACAGGAAAGGATTATCGATCTGCTGCTCGAAAAAGGGGTGATCCATGAAACCGCAAAAGGGGAGCTTGCCGTGAGTCTTGATTTGTACAGGACAACCCTTTTCGATCTCTACAGGCTCATGCCCGGGGATTTGGTCCGGGATGATGCTTCTGCTGATTCCCTCGACGCTGCTTTCGGGGCTCTTGCCCCGATCGAGGAGGAGGTGACGGTTTGCCTGAAAAGACTTATGGCTGTGCCGCTCGCTTCACTATTGGAGGATTCATTTATTGACAAATCATGAGTTATCAGGTCATTGCGCGCAAATACCGTCCGAAAACATTTGAGGACATAACGGCGCAGGAGCATATCACCAGGACGATCCAGAACTCTCTTCGCATGGGCCGGGTCGGTCACGGCTATATTTTTTCGGGTTTGAGGGGAGTAGGCAAAACCACGGCGGCGAGGGTTTTCGCAAAAGCGGTAAACTGCCAGAAAATCATAGAGGATCCGGAGTATCTCAGAACGGTAACCGAGCCTTGCGGAGAGTGCGAAAGCTGCAGGGATTTCGATGCCGGAACCAGCCTGAACATTGCGGAATTCGATGCCGCATCGAACAACAGCGTTGACGACATCCGCACGCTTCGCGAAAATGTCCGTTACGGTCCGCAGAAAGGCCGCTACAGGGTGTACATCATCGACGAGGTGCACATGCTCTCGATTGCGGCTTTCAACGCGTTCCTGAAAACGCTGGAAGAGCCCCCCGCGCATGCGATTTTCATTTTCGCCACCACCGAACTTCACAAGATTCCGGCTACGATAGCATCCCGCTGCCAGCGTTTCAACTTCAAGCGGATACCTCTGGAGGAGATTCAGAAGCAGCTGCAGATGATCTGCGATGCCGAAGGGATAACGGTTGAGCCGGACGCCCTCCAGCTTGTCGGCCGCAAGGCCCACGGCTCCATGCGCGATGCCCAGAGCATTCTCGACCAGGTCATCGCTTTTTCGGTAGACCGGAAGAGCGAAGGGGGTGTCAGCTACAGCAAGGTTGCCGAACTGCTCAACTACGTCGACGACGATCATTTCTTTGCCGTAACCGACGCCGTGCTCGAACGCAATCCGGCAGCGATGATCGATACCGCCCAGTTTGTCATCGAGAACGGGTATGACGAACAGGATTTTCTTGAAAAGCTTATCGAGCACCTGCGCAACATCCTCATGGTTCAGAATCTCCGCTCCCCGAGGCTTGTAGAAAGGCCCGATGCGGTCCGGGAGCGCTATCTGCGCGATGCAGGGAGGTTTTCTCCCGCTGTGGTCATGCAGATGATCGATCTTCTGCTCAATACCTCCAGGGAGCTTAAATTCCAGTTCGAGTACCGGTTCCGTTTCGAGCTCGCGCTCCTGAAACTCATCGATCTTGCATCCGTCTCTCCGGCAGAATCTCCCGGCGGGCAGCAAAAAAAAAAGCCCGTAATGCAGCACTGAAAAGCAGTGTGCCGTCGCCGGCCGAACCGCCGCCTCCCGCCAAAGCGGCGCCGGGTGTCCCCAAACCGATAAACACCGATATCGATCTCGGTTCCTGGCAGAAAAAGCTTTCCGGTTTTGCTTCGGGTTTTACGCCGCACCCCAGGAATATGCCAGCCCCGCCAGCCGGAGTGGCTGAGGATGCCGAGGATCTGACCGGCTCCATACCCGATATCGAGTCGCTGAAGGTGGAGTGGCACCAGTTTCTCGAAGCGGTCGCCCGTGCCGATCACAGCGTTCTCTCCGCGCACCTGAATTCCTGTGAGCCCGTATCCTGCACCGGACGGGGCGTTTTGACGGTTTCATGCTGCAGGAAGTTTTCCTACGAAGAGCTTCAGCAGGAACTTCCGGCGCTGCAGAAGGAGCTTGCCGCGTTTTACCGTCTGCCCCTGAACCTGCGTCTTGTCTATGACGCCGAAAAGGACGCCTGCACGAAAGAGAAAACCGTTTTCACGCTTTTCGACGAGCTCTCGCGCAGCAACAGTGTCGTCCAGTTCATCATCAGGGAGTTCGGAGGGGAGCTGATCTACTGAGCAGGAGAGGCTCCCGGTTTTATAAATCAGCAAAAATTCCCGATATTCAGACTTTTCCGGCTATCCATTCAGACAATTCATTCATCATTATCAAAGAGAACAGAAGTTATGCATAGAGCTGCAGAGAAGGCGATAACTCTTCAAAACAGGTTTCGAACGGACTACTGCGGCCAGCTTGGCCCCGAGTGTGAAAACCGTTCCGTCAGGCTCGGGGGATGGGTTCACCGGAAGAGGGACCATGGCGGGCTGATATTTATCGATCTCAGGGACCATTCCGGAATCTGTCAGCTTGTCATCCAGCCCGAGCAGCAGGACCTGTTCGATGCGGCCGGGCATCTGCACTCGGAGTCGGTGATCTGCGTGGAAGGCACGGTTGTCCGGCGCAGCGCCGAAACCGTCAATTCGCGTCTCGCATCGGGCCAGATCGAAGTTGTGGTCAGCGCGCTGAGCCTCGAGGGCGAAGCCCAGCCACTCCCTTTTCCCGTAGCCGACGATGTGCAGACTTCCGAGGAGCTCCGGCTGAAGTACCGCTTTATCGACCTTCGCCGCGAAAAACTCCACGAAAACATCATTTTCCGCAGCAGCCTCACCGCCGAAGTGCGCAGCTACCTCGTCGAGCGCGGCTTCATCGAAATCCAGACTCCCATTCTTACATCGAGTTCTCCCGAAGGCGCAAGGGATTTTCTGGTGCCGAGCCGTCTGCACCCGGGCAAGTTCTATGCGCTGCCGCAGGCTCCCCAGCAGTTCAAGCAGCTGCTCATGGTTGCGGGCTTTCCCCGCTATTTCCAGATAGCGCCCTGTTTCAGGGACGAAGACGCCCGTGCCGACCGCAGTCCCGGCGAGTTTTACCAGATCGATATGGAAATGGCCTTTATCGAGCAGGATGATCTTTTCGAGATTCTCGAAGGGATGTTCCGGCACCTCACCGAAACCATGTCGAAGAAGCGGATCACAGCGTATCCGTTTCCCCGCATCAGCTACAAGGATGTGATGAACCGGTTCGGAACCGACAAGCCGGATCTGAGAATACCGCTTGAAATCAGGGATGTGACATCGCTTTTTGTCAACTCGTCGTTCAAGGTGTTCGCTTCCAACACCCGGGAGGGTTCGTGCGTCAAGGCGCTGGTGCTCAAGGGTCGCGGCGGCGAATCGAGGCTGTTCTACGACAAGGCAGAAAAACGCGCCCGTGAGCTCGGTTCGGCAGGTCTTGCCTACATCCAGTTCAGGGAGGAAGGCCCGAAAGGCCCCGTGGTGAAGTTTCTCGGCGAGGAGGAGATGGAGCGCCTGAAAGCCGAGCTCGGTCTGGAGACCGGCGATGTGGTGTTTTTCGGAGCCGGCAAGTGGGAATCAACCTGCAGGATCATGGGGGGCATGCGCACGTATTTCGGGGACCTTTTCGAACTCGATCGCGACGAGCTCTCCTTCTGCTGGATCGTGGATTTTCCCATGTACGAGTACAACGAAGAGTCCAAAAAGATCGACTTTTCGCACAACCCCTTCTCCATGCCGCAGGGCGAGATGGAGGCGCTCGACACCATGCAGCCGCTCGACATCCTGGCCTACCAGTACGACATCGTCTGCAACGGTATCGAACTTTCCAGCGGCGCGATCCGCAACCACCGCCCCGACATCATGTACCGCGCCTTCGAGATAGCCGGATATTCGAAAGATGAGGTCAACAGCCGTTTCGGGCACATGATCGATGCTTTCAAACTTGGCGCTCCGCCGCACGGAGGCATAGCTCCCGGCCTCGACCGTCTCGTCATGATCCTGCGCGACGAGCAGAACATCCGCGAGGTGATCGCTTTCCCGATGAACCAGTCAGCCCAGGATCTCATGATGTCCGCACCTTCGGAGGTCATGGAGCAGCAGTTGAAGGAGCTCTGCCTGAAGATCGAGCTTCCGCCCGCAAAAGAGGAGAAAAAGTAGGGAGATCGCGAGAGGGCCCGAATAGTTACGGTGACAAAAAGAGGCTTTCAGGCCTCTTTTTGCGTTTTGAAGGGGTGATCAGTCGAGCTGCTTCAGATCGAGGCGTCGCAGTTCCGGCGCAAACCAGCCGGTTACGCCCACTACGATCAGCGTCATCACCCCTCCGAACACCACCGAGGGCACCAGCCCCAGGAACCTTGCGGCAAGCCCCGACTCGAACGCGCCGAGCTCGTTCGATGAACCGATGAAGATGCCGTTGATTGCTGCCACACGTCCGCGCATGGCGTCCGGAGTGACGAGCTGGATGATCGTTGTCCTGGTGACCATCGATACGCCGTCGCAAATTCCCGAAAGGAGCAGGAACATCGCTGCCGTCAGAAGATCACCCGACAGGGCGAATCCGATGATACATATCCCGAAACCGGCGACGGTTCCGAGCATCCAATGTCCGTTGTTCCTGCTGATCGGGCAACGAGAAAGCATGATACCGGTTGCCATACCGCCGAGCGCCGGCGCCGCACGCAGCAATCCGAGCGTTTCCGGACCAGTGCTGAAGACATCCTGGACGAAAGCCGGCAGCAGCGAGACCGCGCCTCCGAAGAGCACGGCAAACATGTCGAGCATCTGGGCGCCAAGAACGATGCGGTTGTTGCGCACGAACCGAAGGCCTTCGAGAATGCTGCTGATCATCGGAGAATTTTCAGCGGGCGCCCTGGCTTCGGTCCTGATGGAGAGCAGTACCGCCGCCGCGCCGAGGCCGAAAACGGCTGCTACGGCATAGCTGGCGGTTT
>JAAXXP010000130.1 GCA_013334435.1 Chlorobiaceae bacterium
GGGAGCAATTGCGGTGAGGCAGGGCCGAATGGATGGCGTGCGGCAACATTCCGCTCCCCTTGCGGCTATGCCGACCGGCGAGATGTGCGCACGATCGTGAACCCTTGGATTGCCTAAAGCGTTAATCTTCTGGCGGGGAGTAATCCTGAACGTTCACTTCAGGGTTTCGTGGCGATCGGGGTTGACGGAGGGGATTCGGTTCCGCGATGCGCAGAAAGGTGCGGATTTTAAAAGAAAATCGCCTTGGACAACGCCGGTATTTTGTTTTTAATTAACGTGATAAGGATGTTGTAACAGGGCTGCAGGCTGCGATCGGCTCGATTTTTTTTGCGTCCGTTTTTCCTGCGGATGCCGGATACGCGATTGAAGCGTGTTGCACTGCATTGTCCATCCGCAGGCATTCCCCGCGCTGCGGCACTTCATGGTATCGGGTCGTCCCGGAAGGAGTTCCCGAGGCATCCGGTCCCTCTTCCTGCCGGATTCGATGCATCCATTCGATGGCGGCAGCGTGATGCTGCATCTTCTCGCCGACGGTCCGGTTATCCGGTAACCGGGCCTTTACTCCGGATGTGCCGCCCTGAAAGAAAAGGTTTTTGCAAATGCAAGGTGCGGGAAACGGGGCGTCATCCGTCGTTATGTATAGATAAACACGTAAACAATTGGTCATGATTGAACACTTCTTTCCGCAGATTCTGTTGCTTCTTGCTCTCACCGTAGCCGTGGTGATCGTTTTTCAGAGGATGCGCATTCCCTCGAGCCTCGGCTATCTTCTTGTCGGCGTCATACTTGGCCCCCATACCAAAGGGCCCGTACTCGATGTGCAGCCGATCCGGGAACTGGCGGAATTCGGCATCGTATTTCTGCTGTTCACCATCGGCCTCAACTTTTCGCTTCCGCAGATCCACGCCCTCCGCCATCTGGTGCTTGGTCTGGGCACCGCGCAGGTGCTGCTTACCACGATTGCCGTCGGGCTCCTTCTCTGGCTTTCCGGTCTTTCGCCGATGGTCGCCTTCGTAGTGGGTGCCATCTTTGCCCAGTCATCGACAACCATCATCAGCAAGCAGCTTGCCGAACAGGGGGAGGAAAATACCCGGCATGGACGGCTCGGCGTCGCCCTGTCCGTATTCCAGGATGTCACGGCCGTGCCGTTCGTCGTCGTCATTCCGGTACTGGCCGCGTCCACATTCGGCGCCGGTTTACTGGCCACATCCCTCGGTTGGGCCTTCGCCAAGGCGATAGCCGCTTTCGCGCTGGTGTTCGTTATCGGACGCTGGGCATTGCGGCCGCTTTTCCATATGGCTTCGGAGCGCCGTTCGGCCGAGATATTCACCCTCACGGTGCTGCTTGTTTCGCTTGTTGCGGCATGGATCACCAGCAGCCTTGGGCTTTCGATGGCATTCGGGGCTTTCCTTGCAGGAATGATGCTGGGTGAAACGGAGTTCCGTCACCAGGTGGAATCGACCATCCGGCCGTTCAGGGACGTGCTGCTCGGCCTGTTTTTCATTGGAATCGGCATGCTTTTCGATCTTGCCTCCCTTCCTGCGATATGGCATTTCGCCCTGCTCGGCGCCCTTATCCTCATGCTGTTCAAGACCCTGCTGGTGTCGCAGATCGTGAGGATGAGCGGTATCGACCCGGTTACCTCATGGCGGACAGGCTGGCTTCTTGCCGTAGGCGGCGAGTTCGGTTTCGCCCTGCTTGCCATCGCTCTCGACTCCCGGTCGCTCGATTCGCGTACCGGACAGATCGTGCTGACGTCGGTCCTTTTTTCGATGATTCTCGCGCCGTTTTTCATCCGCTACAACCACGAACTGGCCCGTTTGTTCACCGGAGGGAAACCGGGGAGTGAAAGCGACGAGAAAAGTCAGGTTCCCGGCGAAATTCCTTCGCAGACCCGCGATCATGTAATTATCTGCGGTTACGGGCGCATCGGCCAGAGCGTGGCGCATTTTCTGGAAAAGGAAGCCATACCCTATGTGGCGCTCGACATGGACGCTTCAAGAGTGAAGGAGGCCCATCTTGCAGGCGAGCCGGTTTTTTACGGGGACGCTTCCGAGCGCGACATGCTGGAAACCATCGGTATCGATGCCGCCAAAATGGTCGTCATCAGTCACGAAGATGTGGCAAACGCCCTCAAGACCCTGCATCATATCCGCGCGCTTCGTCCCGATATACCCGTAATGGTCCGTACCCGCGATGAAAGTCATCTCGAAGAACTGCGGCAGGCCGGCGCCACGGAAGTGGTTCCCGAAACGCTCGAAGCCAGTCTGATGATTTCATTGCATGTGCTGCTTCTGCTCAATGTTCCTGCCGACCGCGTTCTGCGCTGCCTCCAGGATCAGCGCGAAGGGCACTACCAGTTTCTCAGAGAGTTTTTCAAGGGCAATGCCCTCATGACCGAAGGGGTATTCGAATACACGGCCGACCGGCTGCGGCCTGTCGTGCTGACGCCGGGAAGCAACGCCGAAGGGAAGCGGCTGGGCGACCTCGATCTGAAAGCGGTCATGGTCACCGCGATCGTCCGCAAAGGCGAGCGGCAGATGGAGCCCTCTGCCGATACCATGCTCCTTGCGGA
>JAAXXP010000071.1:0-4639 GCA_013334435.1 Chlorobiaceae bacterium
AATGTCGCACTTTTCAACCCGCAGACTGTCAACCCTCAGGTCTATCACTTTTCCTGTTTTGCCTTTGGCGATAGCGTTGCTGATGATGCCGGGCACTTTTCCGATAAGCGTGTCGAGCTTCACGTTCAGTCTCGTGGCTACCGTATCGCGCACGAAATCATGCAGAAGGTCATCGCCGGTGCGGACAATGGTGTTTCCGGTGTCGAGGGCGTAATCGAACTTTTTCACCTTCAGCGTCTGGGTCGGGGCATCGAATACGATTTTGCCGCTGGTTACCAGATAGCCCCTGATGTCCCTGTCGGTGCTGACGCCAATCGAAAGGCCCTTGTCGGATGCATAGGTTTTTATATCGGTGATGGTGACGTTGTACCCTTTTCTCGACAGGGTTTTTCCCCTGAGGTACCCGTTAAGCTGGTCGTTGATCTCTTCGAATGAGGTAAAGGCGTAAAGATTGATAACGGAGTGCCGACTCTTCTCCCCCGGCCGGAGTCGGCTGAACGCAGGCAGCGGGTTCGGTGCGGCGATTGCCGTGGTATCGGTGAGCATAAGCATGGCCGCATCGATGCGCGTAAAGCAGGTGATGTCGTTCCGGTTCAGGGCTATATCGCTCCTGATGCCGCTGCAGTGAAAGCGTATCCAGACCGGAGCGGGTTTTCGGCTTATAAGAATGGGGTCCTGAAGATCGAGCCAGACATCCGAAATGGTGGAGTGCAGGTTTGCCGCCTTGTATATCTCCCGGTCGAGCATGGCGGTCAGTCTGCCTCCCTTGCTGTTGAGCGCCTCGGTGATTGCCGGTCTGAGATTTTTTTTGAACGGTCCTATGCGAACGACCGGCTCGCTGAGCCACCGGATGTTTCTGATGCGGAACCTGGTGACGATGCTCCAGTTCCGGTCGAGAGCGATCGGCGTCGAGAGCGTGACGATGATGGTGGTGTGCAGCGGTTTTACCAGTCCGGAGAGCATTTTTCCGAACCGGCTGTCGAGCAGGATTGCGTCGACCGTCAGGGGAAAGGTGCAGAGAAGTTCCCGTCCGCTGGTGGTTATGAGAATGTTGTTCTGCCTGGAGAGGGTCAGGGCGATTTTTTCTTTTTTGTCTTTTCTGATCCGGATAGTTTTCTGCAGAAAGGTGCCCCTGATTTTCCCGTTCAGATAGGCAGCGAGAGTTTTTGTTTCGATGTGTACCGGAAGATTGAAGGTGGAGGGAGGGACCGTTACGGAAATTTCTGATGTGAGCGGTTCCGGGGGATGGTTTTCAGAGTAACCGATGAATTTCAGGAAAAGAAAAACTCCTGAAACGACAAGAGCGATGACGATTCCTGCGGCTATGAGAGGTTTTTTCATTGGAGGAGGTTCTGAGGCGTTTCCTCTCGGCCGGGGCGGGAGTGAAAATGGTTCCGGACCCGGCCGGAAGTGATCGGAAATAGATCTTGAAAGAGGCGCTTCAGGTCACTTTTTTGGTTCCCAGTAGCAGCGTTTCGGCGATACGATCCGCTCTTCGTCCTTGAGCGTTTTCATGGCTTTATCGACCTCTTTGCGATCCAGCTTGCCGGAGTCGGCAATCTGGCCGGCGCTCATGGGTTTGCCTTCCTTTTCAAGCAGATCCAGAATTGCTTGCTTGATGTCCATAGGGTTACAGGGATTACTTGTTGGTGGATAGCGAGATGGTTCGTTTTCTCATGCTTCTGATAAACGATCCGTAAGGATAATAATTCCCGT
The DNA here is from genome assembly GCA_013334435.1 of Chlorobiaceae bacterium. GTDB lineage: Bacteria > Bacteroidota > Chlorobiia > Chlorobiales > Chlorobiaceae > Chlorobium. The sequence goes on from JAAXXP010000071.1 coordinate 1,717, forward strand.
TTTTCGTACGGGTGGGTATGCATATCCGGTTTTCTTTCTGCAGGTGGAAAGCGGGCGCCGGGTTTTCCGGCTGCGGGAGATGAGTGCGGGGAAAAAAAGAACTGCCATGCCGCGTATCTTCTTTTCCGACGGTTACCGGATTGTTTTGGATAGAATCAGGTAGAGCGACATCGCCGCAGCGAGAAAGCAGGCGAGTGCATACAACTTGAATTTCCACCCGAATGAAAAGGTGTAGTGAACTCCCAGAAGCAGGGAGTATACCAGGGCTCCTGAAACTACGTATAGCATAACATCAGACATATTCTTTTTGAGAACGTCTACATGTCAGTTTTTCTCAGGCCGCTACCATTACCTGCATTACCTGTAAAGGGAACTGCAATTGTTCAGGATAGTACCGGCATGCGAAAATATTTCGTTCAGGTTTTTCTTTCCGGATCTTTCAATGCCTGAATCGACAGGGGCTGACATAATAGTTTGGGGGTAATGTTAAGTTCTTTGAACTTACAAATTTTTTTTAAACTTTCTTTTTTTTAAGGTCTTTTTTAGAGGCAAAGGCTTTTAATTCCTCTGTTTCCGCCATTACGGGCCGGAATTCATCGGAATTCTTTTCTTGTAACTGTTTTTTTTGGTAGTTTTCTGCCGCAGGATGTTCCGGTATCTCCCCACCCGCGCCATACCGGCAGCACTTCTGTTTCATCAGCTTTCTTCAGCCCCTTTTCAATTCTTGATTGCAGGGTTTTATCTGTTTCTGCGCTCATTCTGTCAACCTTGACAAAGGAGGTGTCTGTTTACATGATTTCAGTTACCTGTCGCATTGCATTTTTGAACTGATTGTAAAAAAAGGAGGGAACTATGCCTGAGCCATTACTTTCCGGTCCTCATATGGACTTTCAGCGCATGGAGTGGAAGTGGAAAATCGGTATCCCTGCCGACTTCTGGCTTGTCGAGGAGGAACTGATCGGCAAGTTCATCACCGCCAACAAGCTCAAGGCGGCCGGTAAAGTCGCCGCAGGTGTTGCCAAAAGTACGGCCAAAGCCATCTCGATCGATAACATCATCGATCCGAGAGGGGGCAGAAAAACGCCTCATCTGCATTTCAAGGGCGATATCTATCTGCTCGACGCCAAACAGTGGCGTGAGTTCAGCACTCCGGTTCTCAAGGAGATGAGCGCAAGGCTCGCCGCGGTCAGGTCGATTCCTTTCGAGAGCTTTATCGAAGTCAGCCAGGCCGTGCTTCCCCATCAGTAACCGTTGCGGAAATCAGCGGCTTCGTTGTTTCAGGACTGGATGCAGCCGGAATAACGAAGCCGCTGGCCGCACTATTCTTCCAGCCAGTTATGAAGTATACCCTTGCGGTTACCCGGCAGTGTAATTTCGGATGCGCCTACTGCTACATATCAGGCATCTCCGGGCACGATGCCGTCATGAGTCACGAGACGGCCGAACGGGTTGTGGAATTTATCTTCAGCCGTACTCCGGAGCATGAGAACATCGATATCGGTTTTTTCGGCGGGGAACCCCTTCTCGAATTCGAGCTGATCAAATCGATTATGAGGAGGATTTACCGCCACGAACGTTATGACCCGGAGAGGTTTCTTTTTTCGGTAGTCACCAACGGATCGATTTTCAGCGATGCCATAGCTGCCGATCTCAGGGAGTTCCGGATTTCTCCCGGCATAAGCTGCGACGGCCCGGCATGCATCCAGAATCGGTCGAGAGTGTTCCGGGACGGATCGCCGACTTCGGCGGCGGTGGAGGGCAACATCCGGCATGCGCTGGAATTTTTCCCTTTCATGCCGGTCAATGCGGTGTACTCGCCCGATACCCTCGATATGCTTCCTGACGTGGTGGAGTATTTCCATGCGCTGGGAGTTAGAAACATCTATCTCAATCCGGATATTTCGGCACGCTGGACAGCCCGGCATGCCGAAATGCTCGACGGGGTGTTCAGCCGGATCGGAACACTGTACCTCGACTACTACAAGGCAGGCGCACCGTGCCATATCAGCCTGATCGACAGCAAGATAACCGTCATACTCCGGGGCGGCTACGAGCCGCTCGAACGGTGCCGGATGGGCAAGGGCGAGTTCGCCTTCGCTCCTTCGGGCAACATCTACCCCTGCGAGCGCCTCATCGGTTCCGATGACGGAGATCGGCACTGTCTCGGCAATGTGCACTCCGCCACCGGCATGCTGAAACGCTGCAGCCACGATTCGGAGCACACCTCCAATCCGTTCTGCCTGAACTGCGGCATCAGCCGTTACTGCATGAACTGGTGCGGTTGCACGAACTATTTCGCCACGGGAGACTACAACTCGCCCGGAGCCTTTATCTGCGCCTCCGAAAAAGCCTCGGTGACGACGGCTTACGCGTTGATCGAAAAGCTCGGGGAGGAAGGTTTTTCATTTGCGGATCATCTTGCGGGCACGCCGCTCCAGAGCATTGTCGGGGAGGTTTCCGGCCTGCAATGACGGCGCCGGAGCGAAGGTTTATGTATGGTTCGCTCAGAGGCTTCCGGGATTTTTCCGGATGAGAGCATACGCGTCGAGCGCTCGCCGGCGCGAGGCCCGAAGCTCCACGAGAGGTTCGGGGTAGGTTTTCCCGATAGAGACTCCCGCGGCCTGCAGCACGCCGGCGGGGGCTTCCCACGGGGCGAAGAGGTGTCGGTCGGGCAGTCTGCCGAGCTCGGGAACGAAACGGCGGGTATAGGCTCCCCATGCATCGAATTTCTCTCCCTGGGTGACCGGATTGAAGATGCGGAAGTAGGGCGCCGCATCGGCTCCGCAGCCGGCGACCCACTGCCAGCTTGCGCTGTTGACGGCAAGGTCGGCGTCACAGAGGCAGTCCCGGAACCACCGCTCGCCGCTGCGCCAGTGCAGAAGCAGGTTCTTGACCAGAAAGGAGCCGACGATCATGCGCACCC
>JAAXXP010000071.1:4739-9208 GCA_013334435.1 Chlorobiaceae bacterium
GGTATCCCGCCGTATGCGCCAGGGCTCGTAGCAGCGGTTCCAGTGTACCGAGGATGCACCGGTTTCTGCAGCCAGAGCCGGAAGGATTTCCAGCGGATCGCCACGGAAAAGCGCGAGCCGCCCCTTCAGCGAGCGGTCGAGCGAGGCGAGGCTGTGGTGGAGCCACCAGCGGCTTGCCCCGCCCATCCGGAATTCGCCGGCATTGCGGTCGTCGAGAATGTAGATCGCCAGCACGCGCCCTTTCAGGGCTGCCTGGCTGAGCGAAGGGTTGTCCCCGAGCCGGAGATCCTGCCGGAACCAGTGTATGGCAAGGTTGCCGCTCATGAACCGTTTTCCGTCGGGTCGCCGATGCGTCCCATGAAGAGGATTCTGCCGCGGCCGTTTTCACGGATGGTTTTCAGCCGTTTTTTGAAATCCGCCAGTTCGCCGTGGTGCAGAAGCGCATCCTCCGGCCTGACGTGCAGCGCGATCGGCACCAGATGGAGCGTGAGTATGGCGTTTTTCATCTTGTCGGTTGCTATCGGATTGCCGGAATCGCAGAGGAGTATCCGTTGCCGAAACATAAACATTTTTTTCGGCGCACGCCATGATGAACGAAACCGGAGAAATTGATGTATTTTTCACCTGCAACGGGCAATGCGCCCGCTCAGCGTATCGTTAACACCGCTTTTACCATCTTTTATGCGAAACAAGCTTTTCCGATATCTCAGCATCAGCCGTGACGCCGAGTCGTTCAGGGACATTCACGCCGCGGTCGAAAGCGACATCGAGTTCAAGGGCAGCCGCCTCTGGATCCTGATTTTCGCCATCGTGCTGGCTTCGGTCGGGCTCAACACCAATTCGACGGCGGTCATCATCGGCGCCATGCTCATCTCTCCCCTGATGGGTCCGATCAACGGCGTGGGATACAGCATCGCCACCTACGATTTTCCGCTGCTCCGCCGCTCGCTCAAGCACCTTTCGTTTGCCGTGGCGGCAAGCCTCGTCACCTCGACGCTCTATTTCGCCATCAGTCCGGTATCGAGCGCCTATTCCGAGCTTCTGGCCCGCACCAGCCCCACCATTTACGACGTGCTGATCGCCCTGTTCGGTGGTCTTGCAGGAACGGTTTCCATCACCACGAAACTGAAAGGCAACGTGGTGCCGGGAGTCGCCATCGCCACGGCGCTCATGCCCCCGCTCTGTACGGCGGGGTACGGGCTTGCGACCGGTCAGTTCGGCTTCTTTTTCGGCGCATTTTATCTCTTCACCATCAATGCCGTGTTCATCGGTCTTTCGACGGTGATTTTTTCGCAGTTCATGAGGTTTCCCATCAGAAGCGATATCGCCGAAGCGCAGAAAACGCGCATCAACAGGTGGATAACCGCGGTTATGATCGTTACGCTCGTTCCCAGCATCTATTTCGGTTTCGTGCTCGTCAAGAAGGAGCGCTTTATCGAGAATGCGGACAGGTTCGTGCGTTCGGTGCAGGTATTCAGGGGCGAATACCTGCTTCGCAACGATATCGACGCCGACAAACGCCGCATTACCCTTATCTATGCGGGACGTTCGCTTACCGACGAGAGCAAGAGCCTCCTGCGCAAGCGTGCGGAGGAGTTCGGCCTCGCCGATGCGGCGATTTCCTTTGAACAGGGAATTTCGTTTGCCGATATTACCGGAGATCTCAGCGAAAAAGAGAAGGTGCAGGCGCAACTGAGGAAGCTTTCGCTCACCATCCAGGAGAGCGGAAAAATCCGCGACAGCCTGCAGCGGCGGGCCTTTTTCGGCAGAACGCTGCTCAGGGAGCTGAGAACGGTTTTCCCTCCGGTAGAGGCCTGCCTGTTTGCCGAACCCTACCGGTTCAGCGCGGAGGATGCCGATAACCCCAGAAAGCTTGCCTATGTTGTGGTTTCGCTATCGAGCGATCTCGGGACTCAGGATCGCGAAAAGGTGAAGGCGCTGCTCCGTACCCGTCTGGGGAACGATACGCTGCGGGTTGTTTTCGAACAGGGCAGCGAGCTGCTGCCCGACAACAGGGATAAAAACAGATAACATCAATTTTTCTACATGGGATACGTCGAGAAAAACCTCATGCAGGGCGAAAAGCTCTATGCCAGGGCAACCCTTCACTGGACGGTGTTCGGCAAAGCGATACTCTTCGTGGCTCTCTCTCTCGGGCTGATGGTTTTTTCGTATTGGGCCACGCTTGATGGCAGTCCGGAACTCTCTTCGGCTGCCTGGTATACCGGGGTCGTCATTCTGGTGGCCGGGCTGTGGTTTACGGGTGAGGCGTTCGTGAAGCGGCAGTCCACCGAGCTTGCCGTCACCTCGAAACGGGTGATCGCCAAGTTCGGCTTCATCCGGCGCAGCACCATCGAACTGAACCACAGCAAGGTGGAGAGCTTCCATGTGGAACAGGGGGTGCTGGGCCGCATGCTCGGCTACGGAACGCTCAGCATCAACGGCACCGGCGGCGGGATAACCCCGATACCGGGCATCGGCGATCCGCTGGGGTTCCGCCGCAAGGCCATGGAGGCGATCGATGCGTTTCAGAGCAACTCCTGAGCCCGGCTCGATGCCGCAGTTCCCGGTTTACGGTTCATTCCGCCTATACCGTCCATACCGTCAATACCGCCCGGGCCGCCCATGACGCTGCACCTCTACACCGGAAACCGGATGGAACTCCTTGCAGACGCACTGGCCGGCGTGCTGCAGCGAAATCCGCCGCCGGTTTTCGAGTCCGAACGGATCGTGGTGCAGAGCCGCGGCATGCAGCGGTGGCTGTCGATGCGGCTCGCGGCTCGTTTCGGAGTCTGGGCCGGAGCCGACTACCCGTTCCCGAACCGGCTGGTGCAGCAGCTCTTCGACTGGCTGGGCCTCTCCCGGACCGATTCGGAGAAGTTTTCCAGGGAGGCTATGTGCTGGTCGTGCATGCGCCTCCTGCCGGAGATGCTCGAGCGGTCAACGTTTTCGCCCCTGCGCTCCTACCTGCGCGGCGACCGCGACGGCCTGAAACTCTTTCAGCTTTCGGGCCGTATCGCCGATACCTTCGACCAGTACACGCTTTTCCGTCCCGACCTGCTCGCCGCATGGGAAGAGGGGCGGGACGACGGGGCCCGCGACTGGCAGCCGGAGCTGTGGAGGGCGCTGGTGGCGGAGAGTTCCGGCAGGCACCGGGGACGCCTGAAAACGGAGTTCCGGCTGAAGGTGAAGGATGCCGTACTGCCGCCCGGATTTCCGAAGCGGATTTCGCTCTTCGGCATCTCCTACATGCCGCCCTATCACATCGGGATGCTCGAAGCGCTGGCCGCAAGGATACCGGTCAGCATCTTCATGTTAAGCCCCACCCGCGAGTACTGGTCGGATATCGTCTCCCGAAAGCGGCTGTTCAGGATGAGCGAGAGCGAACGGGAGCTGAGCACCGAGGGGAATCCGCTGCTCGCCTCGCTCGGCGGAAGCGGCCGTGAGTTCGCCGGGCTGCTGCTCGAAGCCGGCGGCATCGAAAACGAGTACGATCTCTACAGCGACCCCGGCGGTGACACCCTCCTGCACGCCCTGCAGTCCGACATGCTCGACCTGACGGGCACGGGGGAGGAGGGGGAGCGCCGTCCAGCCCCGGAACGCGCCGACCGTTCGGTGCAGGTGCACTCCTGCCACAATCCGCTGCGCGAGGTCGAGGTGCTGCACGACAACCTGCTCGACCTTCTCCAGCGTCTTCCGGGGCTGGAGCCCCGTGACATCGTGGTGATGTCGCCGGATATCGAGACCTATGCCCCCTATATCGCCACGGTCTTCGGAGCCCAGGGAGAGGGCGTGCCGCGTCTGCCGCATTCGATCGCCGACCGCCGCATGCTCGACGAGGGAGGCGTCACCCCGGCCATGCTGAAGCTGCTCGATCTCTACGGCAGCCGCCTGACGGCCCCGGCCCTGTTCGACCTGCTCTCGTCGCCGCCGGTGAGCCGGCGTTTCAGGCTCGAGGGCGAGGATCTCGGCACGGTCCGCCGCTGGGTTGCGGAGACGCGCATCCGCTGGGGGATGGACGAGCGTTCCCGGAGCGGCCTCGGTCTGCCCCCATTCCGCGAAAACTCCTGGCGTGCGGGTCTGGAGCGGCTGCTGCTCGGCTGCGCCATGCCGGACGAGGGGGTGCTTTTCGACGGCGTTCTGCCCTTCGACGTCGGGGGGGAGGCGGAAACCCTCGGCAGGCTCGCCGATTTCATCGACGCCCTCGATGCGTTCTCGGCGATGTTCGACCGGCCGCGCACCCTCGATGGCTGGCGGGAGCTGTTCATCCGGATGCTCGACACCTTCATCGAAGCCGACGAGGATTCCGAACGGGAGGTTGCAGAGATCACCGCCGAGATCGACAGGATCGCGGAGCTGTCGGGGCTGTCGGGCTTTGGGGGCGAGGTTTCGGCGCAGGTGATGATCGCCTGGCTGCGGGCGAAGCTTGAAGCCTTCGAGATGGGGCTCGGCTTCATGACCGGCGGCAT